>SKPS01000131.1 GCA_007119395.1 Lentimicrobiaceae bacterium | reverse complement strand
GTGTGGGATCAACGCAGATCACCCCCAGCTTCCTGTCGGGGAAGTCGTCGAGGAACCGGCGGATAAACTCATCCACCAGCGATGACTTTCCGGAGCCGCCGGTGCCGGTGATACCCAGTACTGGAATGCTCGACACCCCTGCACCGGCATCCACCTCAGCAGCCAGCGCACTCACCTCCTCGGGGTAGTTCTCCAAAGCCGATATCAATTTGGCGATGGTGCGGTAGTCTTTCTCCAGCACCTCGGCCATGCCGAAGCCGTTCTCCCGGCCACGGGGGAAGTCGCTCTGCATCAACAGGTCGTTGATCATACCCTGCAACCCCATCTCACGACCGTCGTCAGGTGAATATATACGCGCAATGCCGTAATCGTGCAACTCTTTGATCTCCTCAGGCAGAATCACCCCGCCACCGCCACCAAAAATGCGAATGTGGCCGAAACCCTGCTCCGTGAAACTGTCGTACATGTACTTGAAAAACTCAATGTGCCCACCCTGGTAAGAAGTGATCGCCACCGCCTGCACATCCTCCTGAATAGCTGCCAAGACAATCTCCTGCACCGAACGGTTGTGACCCAGATGGATCACCTCAGCACCGGTCGACTGTATGATGCGACGCATCACATTGATCGAAGCATCGTGCCCGTCAAATAATGAAGTGGCCGTTAAAATCCTGATGTGGTGTTTTGGCTGATACAAATCGCTCACAATCATGCTGCTATGTGTTTAGTTTGCAAACTCACAATACCCATGTCGATTTCCGTAGTGTAAAAGTAGCAAAATTTTACCACACCTCGTTCATCAAACTTCACAATAAAGCAGGTTCAATACAGCAGGTTCAACATCACCACCGAATAATGTGCCGGCAGTTTAGCACCAACCTGCACGTTACCCGCTTCCTGCACCTTACCCGTTTTATCACCCGGTGATGATCACACAACAACAGAAAATTCAGGGTGTAACATATCGCATAAAGCAAACCAGCTTTATGAAGAGGAAACCTGATCAGCTAAAACACACCGCTGGCAATCAATCAGCTGCCACTACTCCTTAGATGGGCCTGATGCGATGTTTTTGCTGTGTTCGATGGATTGAAGAGCCAGGTAGTTGTCGCCAAACTTTGCCAGGTTGTCAATCTCCTGGTCGTAATGATCATAATGGCGCTCTTCGTCTTCAACCAATGACTCAAAGATTTTTTTCGTGGCTGAATCAGCATTCTGTGCACACTCATTGGCCCACAGATTGTAGTTGTGCGCGCTCTCCGTCTCCATCTTGGCAGCCAGCTCAAGCATCTCTTTCACATCCTGAATAGGCTTCACATCGTGTGCAACCTTCATCTCAACATCACCATGCAAAAACAGAATACGCTCAGCCAATACCTCAACATGGATCATCTCCTCGATGGCAGTCCGCTTAAAAAGATTGGCCAACAGCTCATAACCCTGGTCATCGCAGTGAAAATGGAAATACATATACTGATGTACTGCCGCAAGCTCATCAGCGACTGCCTTGTTCAACAACTCAATACTCTTCTCTTTCATAATGGTTCATTTTTTTTGATTCAACTCATTGATTATTCTAATGTTGAAGGCGGATGAGGGCGGAAATTTCTTCCCAGCACGCCCTGCCTTCTCTCCCTTTCGGGAGGCACAAATTTACAAAAAAGCACCCAACCAGCCAAATGGGCATTGCATCAGGGGAATATGCTGTGTAGGGCTGGGTTAAGCAGCACCGGTTAATCGTTTGAAGAGCTCACTTTGGAGATGAGCTGATTGAGTGATTCCAATGCTTTGGAAAAGAGCTCCTGCGCTTCTTCCAGCCCCTCCTCAGAAGCATCCTTTAACGCCGCAAACTTCTCTTTCAAACTGTCGCGTTGCCCCTCAAGCTCCCACAGGTTTTTATCGTAAATCTCTTTCACCTTTTCATCTATGGCATCTTTGCTTGATTTCAACGCCTCAATACGGGCTGTCACTTCATCCAGTTTCGTTTTCGCCAGTTTTTCACGGTCCTCTTTTTTCATCTTATATGTGTCTTTTTTAACAGTGAATATTTTCGTGATCAATTTCTTGTTTTTTGTTGATGTGTCGATATAGTATGTGTTGATGCATCTGCACAAAAGGGGCTCTTTTCAGCTCCACTCTTTGGCCCAAAACATCATCGGTTTGGCGCTCTCAGTGGCTTCGTCGAGTTCTTTCCACGCAAACTCTGTTACCAGATGTGGGCGGGGAGTGTACCCTCGCTTTGTCCAGAATGTGTCGAGTGGTATAAACCCCTTCGGTTTTCGCGGGTGATTGTCAGGTCGTTGCACAACCATAAATGTAGTAACGGAGAACGGACCTGCTTCCAGGGCGTGCCGCTCCCGTTCATCAAAAAACCGATGCCCTGTACCTTGCCCCCGGTATGGCTCTTCAAGCAGTGACTCGCCGAAATAGAACACCGTACCGGGATCAATGCCTGCCTGTATCATCGGGCGCTGAATCTCTTCCGCCTCCAAAGAAATCGGCATGCCCGATGATGCACCCACCACACGCGATCCATCAAATGCCAATACCATCACCGTAAGTTCAGACTTCAGATAGTTCGACAGATAACGTGTTTCGTATTCCATGTCGCCATCGTACAGATAAGGGTAATGGCGGAAAATCCTGATCCGCAATCTTGCCAACTCATCAATGTATGGCAGAATGGCCGATCCTGTAAACGTACGAACAGTTGTCTTCATGACAGCTTACACTCTTTTGAGGTTCAGTTTCATCAGTATTGATTTCGACATCCCGTGGATATGTCAGCATACGGAATCTTTACCGGCTCTTTCGGTCATCGGTGGTGATCCTGCGCAACATAGAGAGAACCAACCCGCCTGACAGGGCACCCAATACATACAGGGCTATACTGGCAAACGACAAAGGGACCTGAAGATGCATATGCAGAAACTTCAGCTTCACCAGCTCCATATTCTGTAGCGCAAACACAACAACAGCCACCACAAACAAAATCAGCACAATTGATTTGAATAATCTCATATCTTTCACTTTTTGGTTTGAAACATCGGATTCCTTACTTATTGCCGACATGGTTCACCAGCCTGTAATTCGACTAACCTGCCAACCTCCCTGCGCCCATTGATAGTGGCGTAAGTACAAACTTCCCGTCGCTGAAGCCCACAACCTCTTTTACACCGATCTGTTTCATGATGTAAAGGGTCTCATCGAAATGGCCATTCAACTCTTCGGGCAGATGGGCATCACTGGAGAGCATCAATGGGATTTTCTCTTCAACGCAACAACGAATGAGCCTCTCTGAAGGGTAGAGCTCTTTGCACCGCCCTTTGTAGATGCCTCTGGTGTTGATTTCCACAATGGTGCCTTGTTTTTTTGCCACCTGTAACAATTGCTTTTGCAGTGTATGCACCAGGGGTGAATCGTCGTTGAAATACCTCCCTTTGTTGTGCATCTTCAGCTTGTCGAAATGGGCCAAAACATCAGGTCGCTCCTGTTGCAGCATCTCAATCTGCTGTTGATAGAAACAGCGCACTGCCAAATCGGTATTGTGATGAAAGATCTCCTCCAGCCCCGCAGCATACTCCTCTTCACTGCCACCATCAATAAACCACAGCTGACCACTTTCAGGGTGACGCACCAGGTGCACCCCGCCAATAGTATAGTCCAAAGAGAGAACCCGTTGAAAGTGTGAGAACGGCACCGATACTCCGGGGATATAGTCAATCTCCAGACTGCATAATATGGTGATCCGGTCAGCGTATTCCCTTTGTAATAAATGGATTTTCTGCTGATAACCCATCAAATCACCCCAGCACATACTCCATTTGTTCGCAAAAGTGACCGGTGCATGGTCGGTAAAGCCCAGGTGTGTAAAACCCAGACGTATCGCCTGCTCAACAAAAGCTTGTGGCTCCTCTTTTCCATCGCTGTAACGCGTGTGCGTATGGTAATTACCTGTTATGCCCGAATCTCTCTTCATCTATTGTTTTAACAAGGGTGATTAAAAAAAGTTGCCTCTTTTTGTCCGATTTTAACCTCTAAGGCAAACATAATAAAAAAACCAAAATGGAGGGAAGTATTATGAAGAGAAGCGCGTTTTTTATTTTGTTGATGTTGATGGGTTGGATCTGCTCACCGGGTCATGCCCAGGTTATTCCGGTAGGCGGCACACCGGTGCTTAGTGAATCGTTTGCCGACACGTTGTTTCCGCCACCGGGGTGGATTGCTGATGGGGTAGCTCGCACGGTTTCATCAGGGTCATTCTATTCAGCCCCGGCGGCAGCCAATTTCAGCGGGCATGCCGGCAGCTTAACACTGCCTGCAGTGGCCAATCCATCGGTGGTGCAGTTTTACCTTGGCCGCACTACCAGTGCAGCATCTAAAATGATGATTGTAGAGGTGAACGATGGAACCGATCCGGCACATTTTATACAGGTTGACACCTTTGACCATGACAACACCACCGCTGGAGACTTCACCCTCTGCCAAACAGACCTGTCGCCGTTCAGCCACCTGCCATCTGTCACAATCCGGTTCAGAAAAGCCTCCTCCACCACTTCGCCATGGCGCCTCGACAACATCGAAGTGTATGCCACCACCTCATCACTGCCTGTATCCCTTACCTTGTTTCATGGGGAGTTTAACAGCAATACGGGCTGTACGCATCTGGAGTGGGCTACCGAAACAGAGGAGCAGAATGCAGGGTTTACCTTGCTTCGCGGCAATGCCCAACACCCTTTCGCCCCTATCGGAAATGTACAGGGTCACGGCACCACCACCATGGCACAACACTACACCTTCCGTGATCCGGAGCCACTCCATCCGGTATCGTATTACAAACTCATTCAACACGACCACGATGGCAGATCCGATACGCTGAAAACCATCAGGGTGATTACCGGGCTGCAAAGCGATTTGGAGATTCAATCAATTCACAGCCGGGGAGCCGATCTGATGGTGCAATTAAGCGAACCATTGACTGGCCCGGTCAATATATTGGTAAGCGATTTACACGGCAGAACACGGTATCAGACCCAGGTCAATGCAAATAATCAAAAAATATTTTCTCTCAGGGTGAAACTTTTGCAGGGTGTTTACGTACTATATATGTCTGACTCTTCACAAAGAGTAACCCGTAAGTTTTCAGTTGATCTCTGATTGCCATGAGAGCCGCCCTGCACAAGAGCGGCTTTCCGGCTTTCTACGGGGTTGCTTTTGATTGAATACCAGCTACTTGTTATCAGATGACATTCCCGAACTTTTCGTTCTGCCGATTCCTGTTACCAGGCAAACAATCACTACAATATGGGTTCACCTTTTGATGTAGGGCTTGCGATATATGCATCATTCCGGGTCTTTCCACTGACCATTCTCTTTGATCAGAAGGATTAGAGCATCCAGTGCATGCTCTTCAGGGATCTGACGCTGCATTACACGCTTGCCTTTGTAGAGAGTGATGGTGCCGTTTCCGGCTCCTACATATCCGTAATCGGCATCAGCCATCTCTCCGGGACCATTTACAACGCAACCCATCACCGCAATCTTTAACCCGGGAAGGTGGGCTGTTTTCGCCCGGATTTTGTGCACTGCCTCTTCAATGTTGAAGCGTGTTCTGCCACAGGATGGGCAGGAGATAAATTCCGTGGAAGAGATTCTGGCCCGTGTTGCCTGTAAGATATTCAATGCAAGTGCTACAGGATCGCCAACCCCTGTGGCGTCCAACCACAACCCATCAGCCAGACCATCGGCAAAGAGTCCCGATGCCGTGACCGCACAGTGGATTGCTGTTTCCTCATCAGAGGATTCTATGCCATGTTTGATTCTGAGCACCACCGGCATCCGGATGTCTGCCTCGTCGAGTTTGGCTATCCACATCCTTGGAATACCCGGATGTGTGATGAGTGAGACCGGAATCACCAGCACTGCGTTGTTTACATGCTTCAGCCGGCTGATGGTGTGTTCCTGCGGAATATCGGGCAGCATCAGCGCAACAGGTGCATCCTCCGGGAGAATTATTTGGTCATCATCAAAACAGAGGCAAGGCATGCGAAACGCTTGGTTAGCTGCTTGTTGCAGCCATTCTCCCTGTGCATCTCTGTGGTGTTGCCAGTCGGGCCGGGTGCTTGCGGAGGAGCCGGCAACAACCACAACAGGGTTTTCGCCGCCTATGCCGGCTATGGGATGGGTCTTGCGACGAGAAAACATCAATGGGTTAAAGGGAACGGTTGGTGGCGGCTTACCCACGGTTGGAATCTGCCTCAGCAACGGAAACCGCTCTGTCAGTGTTTTTGCGACCGGGATTTCCCT
>SKPS01000224.1 GCA_007119395.1 Lentimicrobiaceae bacterium | reverse complement strand
GGGATCTACGCAGATTTTTTTTCTGATGATTGATCTCCAAGGATGTGCTACATTTGTAGCGTAAAAAACTCCTCACCAACACCAGCATTATGACCGGGATCGTTCAGGGGCTGATGGCCTCACTATTGTTTTTATTGATAAGCACATCATTACCAGGCCAGAATGATGTGATTCTTGTTGATTTTGGTTCACCCAATGAAATGTCGCCCATGCCATGGAACAACATCACGAATGCTTCCACGGGGGTTATTGCTGATTTGGCGAACGACATGGGGTTCCTGACCGGCAAGGGTCTCCGCATCACGGATCGCTTCAACGCCCCAGGCCCATATGGCACCACCACGCCGGATCCACAGCTGGGTTATCCGGCAACGGCCACCCAAGACTATTTCTTTGGCAACGTGGCCTCTTTCGGCAACCACATACTACCCACAGCCGGCTTTGAACTGTTCCACCTCGACACAGCGGTTGCCTATACCGTCGAGATCTTCGCTTCCCGAAACCACACCAACAATCTTCAAACCCAATACATCCTCAGGGGGAGCTCTACAGACACCCTCTATCTGGATGCCGCTTCGAACACCTCCCAGGTGGTGACAGCCACCCTGAAGCCCGACAGCGCCGGAGTGATTGCGGTGGTGATGACGGTCGGCCCCGACAACAACAGCGCGAACGGTTTCTACTACATCAATGCCATGAAGGTGAGCTATCCCCACATCCCATCATCAGAGCCCCCTGCCCTCGTACTGAAGGCTCCCGCCGGCGGAGAGTTCTGGCAGGTGGGGAAAACACCGAAGGTGATCTGGCACAGTACGCAGATCTCTCATGTGGTTCTGGAGTACAGCACAGACCTGGGAAGCACCTGGACATTTATCGATTCGTTATGGCATTATGAGAGCCCGTATGCCTGGACCGTGCCCAACACCCCCTCTACACAGTGTCTGGTGCGTGTCAGACACGACACCCTGGTATCAGTGTCTCCGCAACCGTTCCAGATCAGTACCGACACCACCACGTGCACCATCGTGGTGCTGGGCTCCTCTACCGCCGCCGGTGCCGGTGCCACTCCCTCCGACAGCGCCTGGGTGAACAGATACCGGTTTGCCATGCAACAGCAAAACACCGCCTTTGAAGTGATCAACCTCGCCAGAGGGGGATACACAACCTATCACATCCTCCCCTCCGGAACCCAACAGCCCCCACACGTCCAGGTAGAAATCGATACCCTGAGAAATATCACAGAAGCACTGCGCCACAACCCCTATGGTATCATCATCAACATGCCCTCCAACGATGCAGCATACGGCTTCCCGGCCGGTGAACAGATGGTGAACTTTCGCCTCCTGTACCAGACCGCTGTAGTAGAAGGCGTTAAAACATGGGTATGTACACCGCAACCACGAAACTTCGCTCAACAGAATAGAATCCAGACCCAATATGACCTGTTGGATTCCATCACCACCACCTTCCCCGATGTGGCGATTGACTTCTGGAACGGCCTGACCGATGCCCAGGGGTACATCCTGCCACAATACGATGCCGGCGACGGAGTCCATCTGAACAACCAGGGGCACCTGCTGCTGTTCCAACGGGTGATGGAAGCGCGCACCGATACACCGGGGTGTGTTCCCTACATCTACATCGAACCCAATAAGCCTCCTGCCGCTTCAGGGGCATTAGTATATCCCAATCCGTTCAGAAAAGAGCTGAACATCAACCTGAAAAACAAAGAGTATAAACACCTCTACCTCACACTGACCGATCTGATGGGAAGGGTTTTGGACGAAATATCACTTGACACAATCCCCTCACAAGGGGAGCCCGTTTCCTGGTCCCCTACCCTGCCGGAGAAACTAGCTCCCCAGCTGCTTATCATCACCATCAACACCAAAAACCTCCGGGGTGAAACCACCCGTGATACGGTGAAAGTGATGTACAGCGGAAGGTGATACCGTATCGATACGTATCAGCTTATTTTACCACAATCTTTTGTGTATCCACACCATGTGGCGTGGTGATTCTCATCATGTAGAGGCCTTGGCTGAACGAGGTCATGTCAACACTCCACTTGTCAGCGCCCCGCCCGGGATTTCCAGCTTTCAGCAGCCGCCCGTTCAGGTCAAACACCTCCCATTGGATCTCCTCTTGTGCGGGGTGCTTTGCTTGCACTGAGAACAGCCCTTCGGACGGGTTGGGGTACACCTGAAACATTGGCGCATCTGTTACGGTCAGATCGTCTGTAGAGATGGGTATTGATGGGGTCACCACGAGGGTATGTGTCATGGTTTGATACATCGTCACCTCACACAGCTCCGGTGTGTTGGAGAGCTTACCCACATAATATATGGTATAGGTTCCGGCAGGCAGCGTGCCAATCACGGAGGTGTCGTCATACACCTGGATGGCAGTGAGCATCCCGCTGTAAAAGCACCCTTCAAGATAGATCGTATCGTCAACCAGATAGTGCAGGTAATAGATCTGGTGACCCAGTGCCGGCGAGGTGGTGCGGGTTGCGATACGGATCGTGTCCTCATCAGTAGGGTTAGGTGGCATTACAACAATGCTGTCGATATACGGACAGCATGGTGTTTGGGCGGTAGCGTTTCCGAAGACCAAGCCCATCATCAAAACAAAAAACAACAAACTTTTCATCGCAATAATTTTTTTAGTTCTTGATTAACAGCTTTTTATGATTCGTGCATCAGTGTTTGGTGCTGTGTTGAGTCTTACCAAAGAGGCACACAGAAATAACATGCCCCTTATATACATGACACCGATAAGTGCCAAAAGGTTGCCTCTAAAAGAAAAAAAAATCAAAGAGGGGGTTGTTAGTGCCCGGATATTAGAGTGGCAACTGTTGGCTCACCGTCAAATTGTCTCTTTTCACCAGTCCGATTGAATTCACAGTGGCGGCAGTGATCTGGTATTGCATTGCGTTATCGAACCACACCACATCCACCCAGTTATATCCCCGTCGTACGATGACACCACCTTGCACGTGCCATCTCACCTCTTCATCCATTCTGTTGGCGACGATATAGCGAGCCGGTTCCATGGCGGTGCTCACCGTTTCCGGTCCGGTGAGTCGCAAAGGGGGACCGCCGAGGCGTTCAAACATAAAGCTTGTCAACTCATGTCGTATCTCGTCGAATATTAACGGATTGTCTTTTTGCGGCTCATGGGGAGCATCCTCCAGGGGCACCAGCCGAACCTCCATTCCGAGCCTGCGCATGTGTTGATAGATAGGTTCAGAGCCATACATACGCCGGGTGAAGAAAGCGGTGAGGCGCCGGTCGATTCGTGCGAAAGGGAAGTCATATCCGTAGGGCACAATCCGGTCATCGGTACCATGGATCAGCAGCACAGGTATCTTTTCGTGTGGTTCAATAATTTCCAGTTCGGTGATGCCGCCCCACATGTTCACCACCCCAATGATACTGTACTGACCGGTATGTTGGTTGCCGCTGCAATCGAGGCAACCCAGCTCACGGCGCAGTCCCCAGCGTGAACCAAGCGAACTGGGCCACTCCTCCCCTTCGTTTTTAAAGGCGGTGAGCAGGCTGTAAAAGCCACCGGCACTATGGCCGGCAAGGATCACCTGATCGGGGTCGATACCATATTCTGTACTGTGGTCTGAGAGAAATCGCAGCGCGGCGCGTACATCCTGCACACCCCGGTAAATAGCTCTTTCGAGTTGAGAGTACATTCCGGGGATAAACGGATACCCCATGCGGTAGTTGATGGATGCCACCACATAGCCACACTGGGCGTAATAGGTTGCCAGCCGGCTCACCAGCTCATCGCGCTTGTCGCCCACCACGAAGGCGCCGCCATGGATCAGCACCAACAGAGGCCTCTTCTCCATCGAGTCTTCGGCCGGACGGTAAATATCCATGTCGAGCCGGATGCTGTCGCGAAACAAGTTAACAGTCACATCCTGTAACACACTCAGGATGATGGAGGGGTATGCCGCCGGAGACATATCGGGTACCGGCTTGGAGGCATAATAGCCCGGAGCATATCCATACACCGTTTCCCGACGGATCACATTCGCAAAAGTGGGTATGGCGTACCGTCCGGTCACACGGGGTATTGTCCAACGGGGTTCAGCACGAAAGCGATAACCTGTTCCATCTGCCGACGTAAAGAGGTAGCCATACGGTGCAACCTGCAACGTGCCACGAAGGGTGAGCTCAGGGTCGTCAACGAAAGGGATCACCAGCTCACCCCGACGCGTCGTATGCCCCTCGAAAGGCATGGGAGCAGCCAGGGCGGAAGTGGTTCGCACATACTCGCCACGAACCGTTGAACCGTCGTGAGTGAACATCAACGCCAGATCAAGGTCGGGTGAAATATACCATACCCCTTTCTGTAACTCCAGAACAGGTCGTATTCTCCTACCACAACCGGAAGGGAGAAGCAGCAAAAGCGCCAAAGAAAACAACAGGGAAACCAGCAATACTCTTTTCATAATTCACCAGCTTGCAGGGCTCATTTAACGGGGGTTTACGTCAAAAAAAACCATCCTCTCCAACGCCCCCCTGAGAAACGGGCATACAATAGTTATTATTATATTGGTACTGCAAAGATGAGAAAAACCCGTGCATCGAACTACAAAAAGAGCGATTTTACCGTTATGATCCTCTGAAAACCATTACAGGCAATCGGGCTGTTTCTATCAGGGAAGCGGTAAAGCTCTTGTGGAATATTCGCTCAAAGAAATTGAGATTCTCTTTAAGCACAGCGATCATGACAGCGTTCAACCGTTCCGCTTCATTCGAGAGCAGATCTGTAATATACGAATAGCCCTGGTCGGCCAACAGCGTCACATGTACATTCTCATAGCCAACTTGCTTTCGGGTCTCTTCGGCAAACCCTTCGGCTTTGATGCGCTCTTCAAAGGTGGCGTCAGTGGTCACATGAACCGCCAATATTTCAGGGGCAAATGGAGCTGTCAGCCGAACCAATTGCTGCATTGCCGTAATATCTTCCTTGTTGAGGTCACTGGCATACACAATCTTATTTAATGGCTTATAGGTGGTGTCGGGTTCCACGATACAGACTGGGCATTCCACTTCACGTATGATGGCCATCGCCACAGGCTTCTGGACCCAATAGTTCTTATCAGCCTGTCCCTGCAGCAAAATCATATCCACCCTCTTCTCTGTCACCATCGTAGAAAGCACCTCTACTGCTGCACCAACTTCTGAATGAAATTCGATCTCTACCACTGCACGAGTCTTCGGATCTAATGTACCCACGATACCATGTACCAACTCCTGCATCGAACGTTTCTCTTTCTCAAGGTGACCGGGGTCAACAACCGTAGAGGTACCGATGGATCCATGCATACCCACAGTTACGGGTAGTTGCGTGTGTAAAACGGTCAGGTTGGCACCCAAATCCATCGCCAGGGGCGCTGCATAACGGATCATACTTGCTGCATACTCTTGCTCATCGAGTAAAAAAACCAAATTCTTTTTCATCATCTCTCTCATTTAAAGTTGTTTATGAATTGTTTTCTGAACAAGCCTGAAAACCATACGGGATGGTTGCTTCTACCGTACGGCATTGCCCTTATCAATGAAATTGCATTGAGCTTCTTTGGTGAAGCAAACATAAATGGTTGTTGTGCTCAGTGGTCGCACATTCATGTTTTGCAACGGTTAACCGCATGGTGTTGTGGCTTGTTGTACCACTGAAACCACGAAGATACAAAAAAAATTCTAAACCATGAAGGATCATGGAGCCCGGGCGGGGCAGCTATGAGCTACATCTCACTGATCATCAACCTGATACCACTCTGACCAGGAAAACACGCAGCCACTTCCCGGCTACACGTTCTATTCCGGGGTAGGTTTTTTCTGATGGACCTGCCACGTTTAATGTACTGATCTGCATTTCTCGCATCCAAAGGCACACCTGTTCAGTATTTTCATAATCAGTCGGATCAACCACATAGCAAGGCTTATTCATTTTATCAGCCATCATGATGGTGGTTTGTGTGCCGGGATCAGGAGCTTGCGAGGCGGGGAGTATCACCAGCGTGCCATCGCTGTCACGGACATTCCATTCAGTGCGTTGCGATCGTGGCACGTCAGGTGCTTCGGGGCTGAACTCACAGGGCGTCTCCTTCAACGGATAACGCAAAGGGATGGTGCCATCCAGTGCCTCACGCCCAGGTGGACACCAACCACCAATCTCCAAACCCAACTCCAAGGCAACATCCAACGCAATACGGTCAACACCTGTCTGACCGCCCGATATGATTTTTCGTAACATCAAATACCCTTTTCTGTATGAGACCTCGAAACGACTCCTTCAAAACCAATACTTCCTGGTG
>SKPS01000265.1 GCA_007119395.1 Lentimicrobiaceae bacterium | reverse complement strand
TATTGGCTGCCATATACTTTTCTCTGTACACATGACGCGGCCTTGTTCCGTAAGCGTTGGTATAGGTGTAGGTTCTGGCGCTGTCGATCATATCTGAGTTGAGCCATGCATGGAAAAAGTTAAACTCAAGCCAGTGTGTAGGTTTGATTTGCAATTTAAGCTGTGCAATTGACGGGGCGTAAGGGGTAAAGATATTGGCACCATAATAGTGTTCACCCCATTCGAGGTGGTCTTTTACCAGCCCTGCAGTCATCCATCTGTTGCCGTACAGGATGCCTCCACGCATTTCGCTGAATTCTACGCTTCCATCGGAACCTTCCTTGTAGGCACCACCGGTTTCTCTGGTGATGAATCCCGGTTCAACCAGGTTTCTGCTGGCAAAATTGTCGCGAAGGCTGCCATAGAGCCCCCAGTTGCGACCTATGGATGCCCACCCTTCTGCCCCGTTGTGTCTGTGGTAACGCACCAGGTCAGGGTTGTTCACATCTGAAACATCTGTAAGCACCGAAATGCCCATTACAGGTCGTATCTGAAACGTGAAGTTGGGATCTTCAAAGAAATAGTCACCACGACGCAAGCTGAAGTTGCTGTAATCGGGTTCTTTGATCATGCCAAAACCTCTCATATATAAATCGAGCAGATCGGCTTGTCTCACGTTAAGCATCGATCGGTCACGGTGTATTTCACGCAGCTTCGTCGTGATCATCTCCCGGGTGTAAGGCTTCACAACCCCCACCAACGAAATCATCCCCATGTTCGCCATCTCATCCAGAAACTCATAAATACCTGTGTTCTGAACATGTTCGTATACATGCTGCCCCCGTACCGGGCCGGATAACAGCAGCAACAGAGAGATCCATACAACCAGCAGGCTACTTGCTTCGAACCTTCTTGAAAATGATGTTGTAGGCGGTCTTGAAAAAGTAACGCAGATCGGTGATAATCGGATTTTTTTCATAAGCTAACAGATATCTTTTTTCTGACTCCATGATCTCTTCAAAGTTTGCCGGAAGGTCAGCGTAGTAAGGAGGAATCAATCCCGGCTTGTAACGGATGCGAAGGTCTTGCAACTCTTTGGTGTAAAGACTGAAATACTGAGGGCTCAATGGCCTCACACCCACCAGCTTCATATCGCCTTTAAAAAAGTTGAAAAGCATAGGTAGCTCATCAATCCAATAGCGACGCATGATCCGTCCCAGGGTGGTAAGCCGGAAGTCATTGGCGAATTTTCCACCCTCTTCAAGCTGGTTTTTGTCGAACACGTAACCCTGTAAGTATTCGCTGTAAGGGTGCATGGTGCGTAGCTTCCGCACCTTGATCATTTTGCCATGCTTGCCGATCCGGTTCAACTGGATAAACAGTCCGTAGGTAGGGTGGTAATCGAATGCCGGTTCTTTGACCTTCTTCACCACAAAGTAATGCAACTCCCTGATACGCGCCTCATCCTCTATGGAAAAGCCGCACGAATAAAGCCGGCCATAGGTTTCCGCTTTTGATAACAGCCTGTTGTGACCACTGGTGAGCAAAAAATAGATCTGCTTGGTCCATTTTAACTTGGGCATAACTCTGCGCCACAGAAAGTCGAAAGAGTAGATAAAGTAGTTGATTCCTGCCGGATACTTCTTCAGTATGCGCATCTTACGCAACATATTGGTCTCAACGCAGCCAATGAAAAGACCTCCGACAGGCAGTTTGTCGTTAACGGCTTCCAGAAATTTGTTGATACGTCGGATATCGTTCAGACGTTTTAGGTTGATGATGCCGGTGAAGGTGTTGCGTGGCTGTTTCTCTACATTAAAGCGTGTGGTGGTTGCCAGCAGAAGGGTCTCTTTAAAACGCTGATCGGTATAGCGGATGATGTAGTCATAGACCTGTTCGTTGGCCTGCTCAACCACCAGCTTTCTGACGATTGAAGTTTCATGTTGGGTTTGATATGTTGCGTTGTCGTTCTTCAAGGCTTGGGTTGGATAATCACTTTTTTGTGTACTGTATGGTTCCTGTACCGAATCACAAATACATACACTCCGCCTGCCAATGTATGTGGTATTGGCACGGTGATACGGTTCAGCCCATCCTGAAGGGGGCCTTCGAAGAGGGTGCCAAAGCTTGTTCCGTGCAGTGTCATGAGTTCAATGGTTGCCAAGTCGGCAAAATTGATGATCAGATCAAAATGGACATGCGTGGTAGCGGGGTTTGGCCAGGGGTCTTTAATGGTGAAGTCGCGGGTGATGTTAACACACATCTTGTTGTTCTCGGGGATGTTGTCGATCGGAAATTCAGGGATCATGACATGGGCGCAAATGATATCGCCCACACCGGGGTGTTCATCAGACGTGACAAACCGTGAGGAAAACGGCACTCTGATGGTTTTTCCGGGCAACAGCCTGTCGGAACCCGGTTGGCTTGTCCAGGTTTTTGCCATGGGGCTCCCGCTTGACAGCCAGGTCGATGCTTCTACTTGCATCACCTCGAAGGGGGAGTTGTTGCGAATCTCCATAATGGGTTGGATGGTGTTTCCTAAGACCACCCCTTCGAGGCCAACCAACTCCAGATCAGCCATGGTGAAATCTGTAAACACCCCATCGGTATAGGTGTCGGAACACCCTTGTTGCGTTTCAACCCTTAGGGATACATTGAATAACTCTGCTGTGGTGAAGGTGTGGGTTGGGTTTTCCAACAGCGACTGGTTCCCGTCGCCAAACTGCCAGCTGAATACATCACCCAATATCGACCTGTTTTCAAACGCTACCATCAGCGGGGGTGTTCCATAGGCTGGACTTGAGGCAAAGAGTGCTGTAGGCCTCGGATGCACATAAATGGTTCCCTCCGTTGAGTCAATACAGCCTGTGGCGGTTTCAACCGTAAGCTTCATGAGATAAGAGCCGGCTTGTTGAAAGCTAACAGAAGGGAATCGGTGATTGCTTTGTCCGATCTCCTCGATCCACCAACTCCATGACGTGATGGTGTCACCTGTTACAGTTGAAGATTCGTTGAGTGCTTTCACCTCCCCTGTGCATAGATGGGCATCGCTGATGGTGGCATCAGGCAAATGGTTGACTTGCATCATCATCGTGGCACTGTCGGAACAACCGGTTTGCATAGAGCCGGTTAGAACCGACACAGGGTAGATCCCCGGGCTATGATAAGTGTGGTTCGCATTGTTTACTATTGTTCCAAGGGTAGGTGTTCCATCGCCAAAGCTCCAAAACCAGTATTGTTTAGGGAGCAAAGGGTTTGTTGGACCGGTTTCGGTGAAGGTGAGTTCGTTGCCGGGGCAGGTTGGGATCTGGTCAACGCTGATTTGTGCAATGGGGCTTTCATGAATGGTTATCTGGAAAGTGTCGCTGTTGACACAACCATGCTGGTCGGTGACGAGCAAGGCCACTTGGTAATGTCCATGGTATGGCCATGTGTACTGCGGGTTGGCAGTGGTGTCCTGATGTGTTATTGTGGAGTCTGGATTGAAATGCCACAGGAAGGATGTTGGGGTAGGTCCTGTTAGTGAGTCAAACCCAAATGTTACAGCTTGACCCGAACACCCCTTTTTCGGTGTGATGTCTACATTCGGAAGTTCACGCACCAGCAGCAGTTGCTGGCTGGTGTTGACGCAACCTGAGTCAGTTTCAATGGTCAGGTTTAGTTGGTAGACCCCTGGGGTAGAAAATGTGTGGGATATGGGGCCTTGCGATGAGTAGGTAGCAGCGGAGCCGATTTGCCACTGCCAGCTTGAGATGGGGTCTTGCGGGTCACTGATCGACATGTCGGTGAGCAGCAGTGTATCGGTAAGGCAGATTGGTGACGCCGACAGTTGAAACTGTGCAGCAGGGCTGATTCCGGTAACAGAGAGATTAACCTGTGTTGTGCCAACGCACCCCCTGCTATTGGTGGTGGTTACACTGTACAGCCCGGGCCCTGTGATGGTTGCAAAAGGCAGGGTGTCATAAATTCCGGTGCTCCATTGATACGATGTGGTCAATGAAGCTCCGGCAGTAAGTGAGAGCGGGTTGCCCAGACAGGCAGTACGATCTGGCCCAAGAGATACAATGGCCGGATACTGGTCCACTATGATGGTTGCACTGTCGCTGAGATGGCAGCCCAACGAATCAGTAACAGTAATATGCACTGTAGATGCATCAGACACAGCAAATGATGGGGTGTTAATCAGGGGGTCGTGGTTCCAGATGTAGCTGTATGCCCCACTGATTCCCGGGTGAAGCTGTATGGTGTCACCCAGACAAATCACCGTATCATTCAGTGTGATGAATGGCCGTTGCCCGGTTAGCAATATCGTATCAGATGATACCCTGCCAAAGTAATCCGTCACCTGAACCCAATAAGTGCCTGCTTGCTGAACGGTGATGCTGTGGGTGGTGTCTCCTGTTGACCAATGATACGATCTGTAATGGTGTGTGGGCTCAAGGGTGATCTCACATAAACCGTATCCAACATTTCTATTGGGGCCAAGGCTGACAGGCGGCTGGTATTTCCAAAGCAGATATTCAAACGCTTTTTTAAACATTGTCTCTCCTAAGGATGAGTCTGCGATGATTAGTGCGTAAAAATTCCCTTCGTAAAAGCTGCTGTTGTTACCCATGGCACCAACCCTCAAACTGGTGAGTGCGGGGTTGTCGAGATAGGAGATGGTTTGGGTTGATACAGTATCTTTCAGCCCGGTAAACAACCTGACCCCTGAGGAATTCAGCGAAACCGCGTCAACAGATAGGTTGGGCGATGGAATGGTGAAAGGGTATGCTTCTCCATTGAAAATATATCCTGTATTTGCAGGTGTTTGCAAGCAGGCAACAGAGGGGCGTGAAGTGTTGCTGATAAACCAGTTGAATCCTGTATAGGTAAACCGAGCCTGCGATACAATGGAACTGTTTCTCTTTTCGGGGTTATGTAAAGCTATGATTGATAAATCATTGTAGTTTAGAAACGAACCTTGCAAGAAATCATTGATACCATCGAATACAATGGCTGGCTTGTTCATCAGCATCGTGTCTGACAGCAGTGGCATTCGTAAGGTATCGGTCTGATCAAGGCTATAGGATCCTATCCGGCTTTGCCAGCTTTGCACCAGCCCGCCGGAGGAGGTGATCCCGGTATCGGTTTCTAACCAGGCAACGACACCTGGGAGTAATGCTGGTGTAAAGATGGTGAAACGATAAGTCTCGGACCAACTTTCCGGTACCCCACCCTGGTAGTGCCTGACTCGCCAGTAGATCGTGTCCCCCAACGAAAACGAAAGCAATGCCTCATTGATGGTAAGCCCCTGATGATCATGTAGCAAAGCCGAAAACAATGAATCAGCAGCACATTGAATTTGGTATGTGACCGATCCCACACCCTCTACCGTGTTCCAGACCATCAGCAACGTGGTGTCACCGGTAACTGATTTGTTGGCAGGAGACACAAGGGTTACATCGGTTTGAGCCCCCATCGGGAAGAACCACAATAGACAGAATATGAGACCAAAAGTACGGATTTTCATAGCCATCGACACGCTTTTTTTGTCGAATAAACAGACAAAGATAGCGCATATTGCACAACCATGTGTAAAGGGGTGCTAAAATCTTTTCAGCATGATAACAACAATGGTGATGTCTGATATGATTCAAAAGGTTTGTGTGCTCTTTCAAATCACGGGAGGTTATGGCGGCTTCTCACGTGTAATCAGGCAGTTTTCATGATCGCTTACTATATGCCTGCCTGTATACTTCGATAACCCTTCGGGCAATGTGGCCCTCCTCCAGCTCCGCAATGCACTCCCTTCCATTGCTTCTGCTCTCTTCACCCAGCACCCGTTGCATGCTTTTGGCCAACTCTTCCGGGTGCCAAACTGCTACGGCACAGGCTTCCACACCGCTGAGCAGGGTGGCTGTATCGCCTGCCGGAGTGGCTACCACCGGACAGTTGCAGGCAAGCGCCTCCTTGATCACATTGGGAGAGCCCTCTAACCAGCTGGTGCTAAGTAGAAGATCTGCCGCATTGTACCATGTTTGCATCATGTGGTGTGGTATCGGGTATGGAGCATGTAACGTGACCTCTGTCCCCGAAGCAGTAAGTACGTCAACTGCCTCTTTGGCCAACAGAAAGTTCTTTCTGGGGTCCTCGGGGTTGCCGGCGAAGAGGATGTGCTTGCGGCCATTGTCGAGTCCGAGCGCAGCTTTTGCCTCCTGCGTGGAGCCGGGCTTGAACATCGAATAGTCAACACCGTTGGGAATCAGGGTGGCCTTCTTCTTAAGCCACACATATTTCATCAGATTGGATGACTTAACGATCAAAGCATCAGCAAAAAGATTGAGCAATTTGCTTTGCCACAGTACGGGAATACTGCGAAGGGTTCGCTTCCCTTGT
>SKPS01000190.1 GCA_007119395.1 Lentimicrobiaceae bacterium | reverse complement strand
TACGAAAGCAGCCGGTTTGGGTCTATTCCGACAGTGAGGTCACAGCGCATCAGGCGGCGCTTTACCTGCAAATGGTGGGAGTGGATGCACGTGCCTTAAACAGCCATTACACCCAATTGGCAAGACTGATTCAGGAAGGGGCGCCCAACGCGGCATCACGCCACTACAGTGAAGAGAAGGTGAGATACAATTACAAGGTTCACTTCCCAGTCTTCACACCTGAACCGGCTGAACCCATACTGTTCGAAGTGGCGGTTCCAACCGGTGAAGGGTGCTGAGAACCCATAAGCAAGTCGATGCAGGGAGTTTCCCACACCGGTTTCACCGCTACCCTACCCTACCGTAAAATACCCACCTTTATACCTGCCGTAGGGAGAACCCCGGAGTAGTCAATATTGTTCCACTGTTTATAACGGGTCAGATGACTCTCGGTGCTGTATTTGCTGAGACGGATGATTCCTCCGGCAAAGATGTCGACAGCCAGCACCTCAAACAAAGGAAACTGATAGCCCAGCACCACACCAAAGCCAAAACTGTTGAGATGGCGAACCACATCATCCTTCACTGGCTTCCCCTCTATCCAGCGTTCCCGTTCACCACGGATATCGTAGTACCTGTATTGCGCTATGGGAGAAGCGTAGAGGCCGAGTGGAGCCCGGAAGCGAACTGTGTCAATCCGTTGCATCGGAAAGTGTTTGGCACGCACCATGAAACCAAAACCGGTAAACATCTCCCCTTCATAAGGCACATATCCACCTGACAGTTCATCAAAAACGGTAAACTCCTGGCTCTTGAGGTACCTGCTGCCTAAACCGCTACGTGTCACATACGTGCCCATCAGAGAGAGTTCTATAGACCAGGCCCTGGAGATGACCCGTTCGGCACTCAGCTCAAAATTTCCACGGAACAGACCCGTCGGGTGCAGAGCCATAACGGATCTCGCCTCCGGCCACACAGGGCGGTCTGGGGCATCGTCCGTACGACCATCTATCTCATAAGGGCTATGGGGGGCCATGGTCAGTAACGCTTCCAATTGGCGCAAAGAATCCTGCAGCTCCCACACCATGTGGTATAGCTCGTCCAGGGCTGCCTTCACCTGACGGTCGTCAGATTCGATATATTGAAGCATCCGCTGCTCCAGCAAACCAATGCGAACATCAAGCATCTCATGCCGCAAACGAAACAGCTCAAGCTTCTCACGCTCAACAGGTGTTAAGGTATCCTGTGCAAATGAACCACAAACAATGATGAAAAAAACAAGCAACAAAACTCCACGACTATTCTTCATGATCATAACAATTTGGTAAATTCCCGGTTGTATGGTGATGACGTTTCATCGTTGCCAAAGGTTGCGTTGGTTGATGGGTAAATGGCGGTTGGCGGTTGGCTATTGGCTTTTGGCCGTTGGCTGTTTGCTGTTGGCTTTTTTTTATTACACAGAGCTTCGCAGAGGAAAAATGGAGTTTCACGGAGAAAGAACCTCTGTGAAACTCTCCTGTTAACTCATGTTTTCCTCTGTGTAAAGAAAATGGCAGGCAGGCAGGTATGGCCGTTGGCTTTCCGAAGGGCAGCAATCAAAAGAGATCATTCATCAAAAATCAAACATCAAAAAGATCGTTGTGGTTGTAAACTTATTTTACGCGCATTATCTCCCATAAAACGCGTATTGAATTGACAGACAATATATAAACAGGCGCGATCGATGTGTGGCATGAGATTTTTTTCAAAAAATGCTTGCTTTTTGCAAAAGCCTCCCTATATTTGCTCTGTTTTTACTGTAACTATTGATGGCACAACCTTTTACCATAACCTGTTCTGTTTTCGGCATTTTTATGATAAGAACGCCCCATTTGCTGAATGGGTTACATCTGTTCAACTCACTCTTGCAAAAGATACATTTTGCCGGTGCAGGGGCGCCCATTGTTGATTTTTTACTTTTCCGGGTAGAGCGGGTCGTTACCTCCCCGCTCCCCCACAGACCCGTACGAGCGGATTTCCCGCATACGGTTCCTCTGATATAGGTTTCGCTAAGCAAAGCTGTGGTAAATCTTGGGTTTGAGAAGCGGATACCATTCATCGGTAAGCAAGGCAAACCGTCCCCAGCTCCAGATCCGTCTTCCTCCTCTTCTATTGAGCCAGAATTGAAGTCGGCGTCTGGTTAGAAAGTAGAAGTCATTCACCTTCCTGCTGTTGAATGTAATCCCGTAGTACCCATAGTGTCCCCGCAGTTTTAGGTTAAGTTGTTTAATCAGCACGCCAACCTTATTGTGCCTGTTATTCCGTATCCAGTCATCCAAACGTTTGACTGCTGCACGGAATTTCTTGCTGCTGGTTTTCCGCTTTAGGATCGTCTTACCTTTTCTGCTTTTCCCCATGTAATGAGTAAAGCCCAGGAAGTCGAACGTGCTGGGTTTATCCCTCTCCCTTTCGCCCAGCTCTACAAGTCTGGTTTTATCCGGGTGAAGGATTAGTCCATACTTCCCAAAGCGTTTCGGGAGCACCTGCATCACCCTGATTGCATCCTCCTTGTTGGTGAAGCCCAATAGGAAGTCATCTGCAAACCTGATAATAAAGCTTTCCCCTTTCAGCAAAGGTTGTACTTGTTTGATAAACCACTCATCCAAAACATAGTGCAAGTACAAGTTGCTCAGCAAAGGAGAGATACTTCCCCCTTGCGGTGTTCCTTCTGTCGGGTACTTTATGTTCCCCTCTTCGAGTACACCTGCCTTGAGCCACTTGTGTAACACTCTTCTTACCACACCATCGTTTATCCGCAAGTCCAGAAACTCCCTCAGTTGCTGATGATTGATGCTCCCAAAGTAGTCTTTAAGGTCTGCGTCAATGATATAACGCATCCCTTTAAAACTTACCTCTTGGAACAACTTGTTCAGCGCCTGATGTTGTGATCGACCCGGCCTGTATCCGTACGAACTATCATGGAATATGGCTTCATATACCGGCGTGAGCACTTTGGTTACTGCGGTTTGCAATAACCTGTCCTCTATTGTCGGTATACCGAGTGGCCGTAATTGACCGTCTCCTTTCGGAATATACACCCTCCGAATATTCGGAGCACGGTATCTTCCGCTTTTGAAGCCATTTAATAGTTCAGGGATTCGCTCCCCTTTCTGTTCATCATACATCGCCCATGTCTCACGATCTACCCCACTTGCCCCTTTCTTATTCAGGCCATTGAAGCATTCATGTAACAAGGCTTCGTCGATAAACTTGTGCAGGTTGGTCAGGGCGTGATCTGGAAATTTCCTCGCTCTTTCCGCTATCTGCATTTCTACTGTTAACACTCCTTTCATGACTCTGTTTCATGTTGTGTTTCTAAAATACAGCTCCGTATATCAGGTATCTCCCTTCCCTACTTGGTGGCTTTCATGGAGCTGATTTCCCACCGTTCAACGGTACTATGAAGATACTAAGACTGCCTTCGCCCATCTCCTGGCCTTCGGTTCCCCTCGGCTTCGGATACCACTTGCGCTGTCCCCTTTTCTATGTCTGACCAGGTGGGGACAGATACCTGGCTGACTTGGATTGTTTGGGTCCGGACAACCCGTAAGTCCGCATTACGTGTGGAGGCGGGAGGCTCTCCCAAGTTCCCGTGGAAACCCAATGTACATTTGCCCTGCTCTTAGACCCCGACCGGACTGACATCCCTCACCAGTAACGGTCTGTCAGTGCTGTCCCTGTAACCCTAACAACAAAGACTCCATGTGAATACTAAATTTCGAGGCTCAATCACACGGCTTTTGTACTCCCTGTGTACGCTTCGTGCAGGCATCTCTACCCACTACGCAACACTCGGTTCCGGCTGTTGGTTAAACTTTACCGCGCAGGATTGATTACCTGCAGGTTTCCTACGAAAGGTTTCAAAGAACTAATTTATCCCCCTTTCACGGGCTTTGCTTGGCGCAATAGGGGCGTTTAGAGAGAGAGAGAGAGAGAGAGAGAGAGAAGTAATCAGCGAGTTACGTATTTTGGGGACTGCTTATGCCTCTACATCACATCCATCTTGTGGTTAGGGAAGAATGACCTGGAAGAACCAAGGCCGTACAATGACCTCCCCGGTTCATTGATACGGCAGATGATTTCATTTCAGGCGGGGAATACTGCTCATTGACACGGCCGGTCAATGACTTTTAGATGAAGGTGTTTCAGAAGAAATGGAAAGCGGGGATGATAGAAACCCGGGATTGATGCCATAAGTCACTTTTACAGTAATTCTTAAACCCCAAAACCATGAAAAATCAAACATTTATGCTGTTTGCGAGTATAGTCATCTGTGCATTCTTTGTGTGCACGCATTCTTATGCACAGCTCACATGCATGTCCTGTGACATCCCAACCGCAAACTATGTATTCAATGACCAAGACATTATCTCAAATCAAACCTTTAATGGCGATGTGATAGAAATCAATGGGACAGTTTATATTGACGGCAGTTGTACGTTTACCCAATGCACCCTCCATTTGTCAGAACAAGCAAGAATTGAACTGATGCCAGGTGCAACAGAGCTTTTCCTCCACAGAAATCGTTTTTATGACTGCTGTGATGAAGGTTATATGTGGGACGGCATCTATACCACAGATCAGGACAATTACATCTTTGCCAGGAACAATTATTTCATCCATGGCGAGAATGTTCTTGTTGAAGCCTTTGGGGCAGAGTTAATATTGAACTCAAACGAGTTCGACAGATGCTATTATCCTTTGACATTAAGAGATTGGGTAGGGTCGCCCAGAATTGAATTCCGTGGCAATACCATTCAAAGTACACAGCCTATCATTGCACAACCAGTACCACCAAATGCACGAACAGATGCTGGGGTGGCGGTAAACGACTATGTTTCAACAGGGCCAATCCTCACCATCGGAGATGCCTCTGCCTCTGCATCTGTGAATTCTTTCATTAATGTAAACGCGGCCATAGCATCTCAAAACAGTGATATCCGAATCATAAACAATTTGGTGGAGAACTCAGAATTTGGGTTCCAGCATTACAATACCTCCCCTAATGATATCTTTCGGTTTATAGTTGGAGGGACAGGAACTTTCGAAAGAAACACACTTGTTGATGTTGAAAGTCATGGTGTTCTGGTAACGGGAAATGTGGAGTTATCAATTCTGAACAATCTGATCGATGGAGGTACAACACGTGGTATCATGCTTCATTCTGCCAATACCAATCCTGTAGGAGCTGATATCAGATACAATGAGATGAGTTTGGGGAAACACAATGCAGGTGCCGCAATTATCTACTTTAAAGGAATAGAAATCAATTCTGTAATCGGAAGCATTGACATTGTCGACAACTCAATACAAACCAAATCATTAAACGGAATTCCACTGGCCATAGGCGAAGGCATTGACGTGATAAGCTGTGGTGGCGGCGGAAGCCGGATCGACATACTTCAAAACACAATTGAAAACGTTCTAACGGGCATACGGGCACGCCTGTTATACTATGAAACCGAACTAACCACTGCGACAAACAGAATTGAGTTTACAACGCCGGCCGCCGAGTTTGGTGATTTTGGAATAAACACTTATTGGTGCACACACATAGACGGTGAAATATACTCAAACTACATCGAAAACTATATCACTGGTATATACGGCAACTATGTGTATAATACAAATGTTTACAACAACGAACTGCTGATTTCTGCCTATCCTTATACCACCAATAGCACCGTTGGGATTCACTGGAGCATTGGTCAGAACATTGGGTTTTATGGAAATGAAATTAGAATGACAAACGGACTGAATCAGAACCCAATTTCGACTTTCGGGAATAAAGGTATTTTCCTTGAAAGCACCGTTAACAGCATAATAAGCCATAATCTTATCGAAAATGCTTATTATGGGCTTCAATTTTCTGATGGGAATTTCCCCTCCTGGATCCATTGTAATGTTTTCGATTATAATGGATATGGAGTTCTGTTGATGAATGCAACAATTGGAGTCAATGATGGGTTTTACAGAAATATAGGTCATATAAATAATCCTTCAGACAATGAGTGGCACAACGAACTTTTCCCTCCGCTCAGACTTGTAGGCAGCTACCAGTCCGGAGGCAGTAACATAATGTGGTATTATAAAACGGGTGCCCCTTTCGAATTAGGTACTTCTCAATGGGATGTGTCTGTCAATCCTCCTTTTAACCCGAACTTTACTTCTCAATTAACCCCTGACTCGGTGGATTTGTGCAGCCAGTTTCAGCCATTAATGGCCAATAATACCCTGTTGAAGATGACTTATTCCCAATTGCTATCACTCAGTGCCTCGGCACTGGACAGTCTTCCGATTGCGGAGTTCGCTCACCTCGACTCTTTGCTGTTGGCTTCACCGTCTGCCTC
>SKPS01000348.1 GCA_007119395.1 Lentimicrobiaceae bacterium | reverse complement strand
TAGTGCTCAATCCTTCGCCCTATCTCTCTGCCCCCTTCAATTTGAACTGTCGCATATTTTGCGAGTTTTTAACCCTGAACCATTTCGATACCAGTAAACAGGGAAAAACGATACCACCCCACGGAGACGACCATTGGTTGCGGTTTTCCATGTAGCACAAAAATTGAAGTTTCACGGTGTAGATGGCCATTTCAATTTCAGATGTAATGCAGAGACAATAAAACCGATCTGGTGACATGGTGAAGGACTTGTATATTAGGCGTTTAGATGATATGACAAAAGAAAAGGCTGTCGCAGTTGACAGCCTTATATTATGATTCATCGGCATAAGCGATGTTTGTCCAAGCATATAGCAGGTGCTTTTACATGAGTTTCTCATACTTTTTCTGGAGTTCTATTCCCTTATGCTGACGGTAACTTGGACCCCGGATCTCGATTTTTACGGCATGATGAAAAATCCGATCCAGGATCGCTTTGGTGGAAACAGGATCACCGAGGTATTCCGCCCAAGCCTTTTCCTCTACGTTTGTGGTAAAGATCAGCGGCCGATTTAATCGGTAACGCTCATCAACCACCTTGAACAACAGATGAGCCTCCTTGGTCAACTGAAGTTCCAGCCGATCATGCCCCATTTCATCAATGATCAGCAGATCGGGGTTGACATACTTTCGGATACGTTTTGTCAGATTCTTTTCAAACACCCCGGCGTTTAAATCGTTAATCAGCGCTGCGCATGTGGTGTACAGCACCTTGTATCCCTTTTCACAGGCAATCATTCCCAGCGCTTGTCCCAGATGTGATTTGCCTACACCGCAGTCGCCGATCAGCAGGATCGACTCATGGTGCTTCATGAACTCCATGGTGGCCAGATCCATGACCAGTGATTTACGCAGTTTGGGCTGAAAGGCAAAGTCAAAATCTGCAAGCAGTTTGTAAGGTTTTGGCAATCGGCTTTCCCGGATACGATAACGAATGCTGCTTTCTTGCTTCAGAATAGCTTCCTGTCGTAGAACCATCTCCAAAAAGTCCAATAAACCCAACTGCTTTTCATGTGCTCTTTTGATAATCTCAGTGTGTTGCAACGCCAGGTTCTTTAACCCAAGATAGTCGCACAACTGTGGGAGTGTTTCGTGGTTAGTCTTCATAGTCAGGGATTTGATCAAACAAGGTCTTAATGGCATCGCGCCCCTGAGCATGGGTTTTCAGAAAACGTTCAATCGTCTTAACATCATACACACCATGTTTCATGGCACGGTCAACCGCCTTCAGGATATCTTCTGTATAGTAGTGAACTTTCAAGGATAGCAGGGTGCTGAGGGAGAATGTGGGATCCTTTTTATGAAGGATCAACTTCTCAACATAGGCATCCATGATTGGACCCATGGCAGACAAGCGTTGTTTGATCTGTGAGACAGTGAGCCTGCTTTGTGCCTGGCTATCAGTGCGCGGCAGCCCAATGTAACGAACTTTATCTCCTTTTTCCGCTAAAGGATACTCGGACAGAAGCTTAAAATCATGCGAGTAAACAATGACCTGATTGTTGGTAACCCTAAGAGGAATGCTCTTGAACAGGTATTCTCCGGGAACAAAATAGTGGTACCCCTGATAGTTTACACAGGACTCCTGGTTTACCACACGGTACACAATAAGCGAGGTGTCATAATGGGTCTTCGGTAAAGGCAACAAACATGGAACTTCATCCACAAACATATCAATGGGCTTTCGACGGGTGGTGCGATGCACCCGCATATCGTTCACCTGAGTGAGCCAGTTGCGCAACTGCTCCTTCAGATCGTTTTTATCCCGGAAGATCCGGCCATTCAAAAAGTTGGTTTCCAGATAATAAAATGGTCGTTCTACTTTCAGGTTTTCCATTGGCCTGCCGGGACGGATTGTCAGAGGCCGAAAGCCATAATGGGAGGCAAAGCCCAGGTAGTGTCGGTTGAATATTGGTTGACCACACTCCCAGCGATCTACGCTCGCCTTCTGGTTGTCGCCTTTAATTTCACGGGCAACACCGTCAAAATACATAAATGCATGAACCAGACACTCAAACAGGGTTTGCTGGGTTTTGTCTTCCACCACCTCTATATACTGGCGACGACTGTATGCCAGGATATAACTAAAGAAAGTCACCTTCTGTGGTCTGGCTGAAGAGGAGGCAAATTCAATGATGTAGTCACTCCAGTCGTGAGCAGCGCGCTGACCGGGCAAAGTTTCAACACACTGAATGACCTCCGGCCTTTTCGATTTACGTATACTGCTGACATAAACCTCAACCTGGCTGATTTTCCCAGGATAGCCTTTCTCAAGGATCATCTCATAGATCCTTTGCGCAGTGATTTTATCAAACTTTTGCAGCAGCTCCTGGATGTACTCTTTATAAGGGTCCAGTTTCGAAGAACGCACCTTTGGCGGAACCAGTGTTTTGACTCCCTGTGCCCGCCGCTGCTCATTCTCACGCAGTATTCTTATGATACGGTTTCTGCCGCAGCGATACTCCCGGGAAAGACGCCGGATTGACCATCCCTGGCCATGATGATAGATTACACTGTTTTCAAATAACTCATCTTTCATATGATGTCAATGTTTGGTGAATGATTTCGGTTAACTGGCCCATGGGAGACACTAGCTCATTCATGGCTGGCAACACCATTGCCTGTTGTTCAGCAGGCAGTTGCGCTGTATGCTCGCTTTGCAAGGCCCCGGAAAGAATATTGATCTGTAAACGAAGTAATTCCCTGGCTTTTAGCAGCCGGTTCCCGTGAACAGACAACCTGCTGTCATACAACTTCTCACCGTGCAGAACTTGTCGGATAACCTCACGGCTCTTACTGTACAGATACTCGACCTCCCGGGGACTTTTTGCCTTCAGCAGTTTTTCTACAACTATAGCACTCTCACGGCAGTTTAATCTTTCGTTGATGATCACCTCAAGTGCCGGTCCCTGATTGCCACGTGGCAATTTCACCAGCTCCCGTCCATGACTTACTGTAATACTCCCCATACGCAAAGCATCCTGAACCTCTGGCAACAACCGCTCCACCAGGCTCAGCCTGCGACACACCCAGCTGTGACTCTGACGAACCGCCTTGGCAACCTCTTTCTGGCTCAGGCCATGATCCTGCACCAGACTCTGTACAATCAACCCTTGTTCATACATGCTTAAGCTGCTGTTGTGTCGATTGTAATGAATGATCATTGACTTGGCCATAACCATGTTCACCTCAAAAACCAACGATTGCAGCTCCGTAAGTCCCAGTTCCAAAGCGGCACGGTATCGTTTGATGCCATCAATGATATAATACCCGTCATCATTCTTCAGCAGTATCACTGGCTGAAGCTGTCCGGTGGTTTGCATCGACAACCCCATGGCTCTGACAGCATCGGGGTAAATCAGCCTAAATTCATTAGACCATTCCTGGATCTGATCGGTTTTGACCTTTATGGGTTCCATGGGTGTAAATTTTTGCCAAAAGTACCCCATGGCTTTTCAACAGACAATCGTGTCCGGATTTACAATAAGCGAACAAACATCGGTTTTGTCTTTGTAATCATCTCTATACCTGTGCGATACGACATTAACGTGTCCGGATTTACAATTTTTTCGTATTCCACTGGTATCATCGCATATACGCCCTCATTATCAGGTCTTTGCGGCATTAACGTGTCCGGATTTACAATCTGCGCCTCAGACACCATTTTCCCGGTGCGCCGGGCATTGCGCACTCGCTGTTTCTGACGGTTATCGTGGACATAATCCGGATGCGATGCACGGTAAGCACGCTGGTAACTCGCTCGGGCCATTCGAGCCTCCTTGGTTTTAAACCGATCACGCGAATGCTGAAGCCTTTTTGCCCTATAAGAAGCATCGGTTTGGTATTTGGTACGCTCAGAAAGCAGCTTGCGTGCCGATTGGCAAGCTTTATCACTACAATATCGCTGTTGACGATGCTTGAGCCTGTTGTTCTTTCGGATTTCTCTTCCGCAATGCCGACAAATGATGGTTCGCATAAACGTACTTTTTGACGTGTACGAATGCTCCATCGTTTTGGTGGTATCATTTTATGTCAGGAAATGGTACCGGTTTTGTTCAGGGCGGAAATTCTTAATGAACTCAGTGGTAAAAAAATCCGCGTTAATCCGTGTAATCCGCGGTGAAAAAAACCCGTCTAAGAAAGCCAAAAGCCAAAAGCCAAAAGATAACAGCCAAATCAACCCCTTACAATTTTGGAATCTGATTCCAATTTTGTACATTTGCGCCATGATTCAAAGAACAGCAGAGCACGAACTCCGGCAACTGGCCGAACAGTTCAAAGCCGTCGCCCTAATCGGGCCGCGACAATCCGGGAAAACCACTTTAACACGAAGTGTGTTCTCCGACAAGCCCTATGTGAGTCTTGAGAACCCTGATCAACGTCGTTTCGCATTGGAAGATCCCCGTGGGTTCCTGTCGCAGTATTCAGGGGGTGCTATTTTCGATGAGATACAGCGGGCGCCTGAGCTGCTTTCGTACCTTCAGCAATTGCTTGACGAGACGCAGGAACCCGGAAAGTTCATCCTGACAGGATCCAACAATATCCTGATGCAAGACCACATTGTGCAAAGCCTTGCAGGCCGTGTTGCCTACCTCACCCTACTCCCCTTCTCAGGCGAAGAGCTGAAGGAGAGGCAGGCATCGGATGTTACCACCATGATGTACAAAGGGTTCTACCCACCCATCTATGATCAGCCGGTTACACCTCAACGATGGTATGCCAACTACATCAGAACCTATGTGGAGAGGGATGTGAGGCAGATTAAAAATATCATGGATCTATATGCCTTTGAGCGTTTTATCCAATTATGCGCCGGCAGGATTGGTCAACTGCTCAACATGAACAGTCTGGCCGTGGAAGCCGGCATAGATAACAAAACGGTGCAATCGTGGCTGGGTGTTCTGGAAAACAGCTACGTGTTGTTCAGACTACAGCCCTATCACAACAGCTTCAACAAGAGACTGGTAAAGATGCCCAAACTCTACTTTTACGACACCGGACTCGCTTGCTCACTGCTGGGCATTCAGGATCCGTCGCAACTGCAAAACCACCCAATCAGGGGCAGCCTCTTCGAAAACATGGTAGTACTCGAAATCCTTAAACATCTGAGTAACCACGGGATCAACAACAAGCTCTATTTCTGGAGAAACCATACCGGATGGGAAATCGACCTGTTGATTGACACCGCGGGGGGTCCCATCCCCATTGAAATCAAATCGGGCCAAACCCTGCAGAGTGACCTTTTCAAAAACCTGCTCTATTGGCAACAACTCAGCCAACAGAAACTTGGATGCCTCGTGTATGGCGGCCAGGAAACACAAACCAGATCATCAGGCATTACCGTACTCCCCTGGAGTCGCTCAACAGAGGTGTTTTCGTTGATGAGGAATGAAAAATGAAAAATGAAGAATGAAAAACGAAGCGTTTCTTTACCACTGAGGCACTTAGTTCATTAAGAGGCACTTAGTACTTAGTGAAACTCAGTGTTCTTAATGAACTCAGTGGTAAAAAAATCTGCGTTAATCCGCGTAATCCGCGGTGAAAACATGAGATTTTTTTCGCTTTTTTGATGATATCAGCAACAAACACGTATGCATCAAAAACTTGTCCGTCGAAGAAAATGCCATGGTTAGGTAGTTCCTGTGTTTTGAGTTGCAAGGAAATATGCTTTACCTCATTTCTCAGGTGTTCATAGTTGTTTTCAATTCGGTTCATCCTTTGATTTAAGGCGTACCCTTTCAACAAATAATCCCTTAATACATTTGTAGCCCATATACGGAAATGAGTACCTTGTTGAGATTTTACCCGGTAGCCAACGGAAATGATAACATCCAGATTATAGTGCTCAATCCGTCGCTCTATCTCTCTACCCCCTTCCATTTGAACTGTCGCAAAATTTGCGACAGTTGCCTTTGGGATTAGTTCTCCTTCAGAAAATACATTATTGATGTGCTTCCCAATGGTTTTTACATCCCTGCCAAATAACAATGCCATTTGCTGACGATTGAGCCAAACCGAATCTCCATCAAGCTTAACTTCAATGTGTTCAGCTAGTTCATTTTGCTGATACAATACTATTTCATTCTTCATTGATCGCGTGTTTTCTGTCACATCCGTTGTCTCACATACAATATTTGATTGAGAGCCAAAAAACGGACAAAAACAGAAAAAAAATCCGCGTTAATACGCGGTGAAAACAATCTGCGTTAATCCGCGTAATCTGCGGTGAAAAATAATCTGCGTTAATCCGCGTAATCTGCGGTGAAAAAAATCTGCGTTAATCAGCGTAATCCGCGGTAAAAAACCCCTTGGCGAAAACACTCCCCTCAACTAACAACACCATTATTAACCGCAGATTACTTAGATTTTCGCAGATTATTTCCATTCCCTGCCCCCCACCCAGATTCCGTTTAT
>SKPS01000367.1 GCA_007119395.1 Lentimicrobiaceae bacterium | reverse complement strand
TTCTATCTGCCAGATCAAAGCCCGGATGGCACACCGCTTCCTCCGCCGCATTCTGCTTACATAGCCGGTTGCCGTTTTGAACTGATCAATGCAACCACTGCATCACAGTTCCTGAATGAGTTTATTCTGCCTGTATTAGTTCCAGCAACAATAGGGATTAGGATTGATACTGTGTATAACATTACCATTGGTGATGACGCATCAGTTGGCAAAAGAAATTATTTTGATGGCCTTGCCTTTGGGATTTTTGCCATCTGGTCAGATATCACTGTGGTCAATGGGCAGTTCGATGATATTGAGAGATGGCACTACTCTGCTCCATATGTAAATGCTTTCAATCGGCCGCTGGAAGGAGCTATTCACTGTAACAGACCACTTGTACATGCAGGATCGATTTCACAAGAAATGTTTGCTTCGGCAATAACCGGAAGGGCAATCATAGGTGGTCATGGGCTAAAGGGAAATTATTTCAATAATTGCCGACATGGAATTTATGCTTATAAACACCAGCTAATCGCCACCAATAACCACTTCGACGAGCAACATTACAATGCCATCTTCGTTGACGAAGGGAGACATGGCTGCCAAGCGCTCTATAACACAATCAGCATGAAAGACCCCTTATGGGCACTAAATAAATACAACAATGTTTCCATCTTATTTACAAGATCCATCCGACCATTTGGTGGTATAAGCACCGACATTATCGGAAACACCATTAACAACACCCGCATCGGAATATATGTAAAGAATCACAGCTCCAATCCGCAGGCTACCTGTACCAAATGCACCAGAATAGGCAGCAACCAAATCTATTTCAACAACACGCTAATTGTCGATGGAAGTAAAAGCTATTATGGAATTGAGTTATTAAATGGTGATTTTGTACGGGTTGCAGGAAATCATATTGAAAACCAGGCAACTGCATATAGTCCTCATGGTAACACATCTTTCCCTCCATCAGATAGTGTGTTAACTGGAATTAGTGTCGCTCAGAGCTCCGATGCCTGGATTTATGATAACCATCAGATCGTTAAAATGAGCCAAGGGATTAGAGCTGTAGGAGTTTGTAAAAATTCTCAATTTTCTTGCAACGATCTTATCAACTGTAAATCCGGCATCTATTTCTATCCGAACACAGCAAATGCTGCTACATTCATCTCACAACAGGGTTGGAGCGGTCGTGCTTCGGATAATTACTGGTTTCAAACTCTCTATAGAATTGATGGCGGATTGGTATCACAACACCAAAACGTTGATTGGTATTTCAGAGGTGATAATGTGGGATCTAATCCGTATGCAACTTATATTTCACCAAGTCATCCACTACACTGGGTAATCATCCCCCAACCCAATACAGATGCTGATAGTTACTGTGTCGGGTTGCCATTCCCGGAGATCGGTGATGATCCTAGTGGAGAGATCCGGGAGATGCGTTATGGTGACATCGTACGGGAAAACCTCACCTTTGATGTGCTGGAAGAGGAGTTTGAGCAAATGTGTCAGGAGTACTTGTACGAAATTCTATTTACCAACCCTGACGTAATGAACATTGGCCAGCCGGGCGACACACTCTACCAAAACTTTTTCAATTATCTTACCAACAGCACCATTGCCGAGTTTACCACCATTCGTGAATTCATGGATGAGGAGAATTTTGCACAGGCACTGTTAGACAACGGCCAGGTGATTGCCACCACCATGATTGACCAGAACAGGCAGCTCACCAATGACATCTACCTCCGATCGGTGGCGGTTGACGCAGAGATCGACAGTGTGGATATACAGGCATTGCTGGCCATTGCCCTGCTGACCCCCTACATCGGTGGCGATGGGGTTTACGCTGCGAGAGCCATGTTGGGCATTGACGCCGATGATTACGGACTCCCATACAGAAAGGGGAATGAGACACAGGTCATTGTACAAAATAATAGTGCCATCCTTGTCTATCCCAACCCTGCCGGTGAATCGATTACTTTTAAAATACTGCATGAGGAATTACAGGAACCCTTTGACCTAAGGGTGTTCTCTGCAAACGGGGTATTAGCACTAACCTACCTTGGGCATAATAAGAGTAGTTTCACGATTCCTTTAAATACGCTAAAACCAGGCATCTATTTTTATCTATACACGACTAAATCAGGAAACAATGCAAGTGGCCGGTTTATTAAAAAATAGCAACATAATCAGCGGGAGAATGTTATTCGCTCTCCCGCTGTTTCTGTCATTTTTCTTGTTCACTTCTGATACTACAGCTCAAAATCTTGTATCAAACGGCAGCTTTGAGGATATCTATTTTTGCCCTGAGGACAGAACAGATATTCATCTCGCAAAGGATTGGATGGCTACCTTTTCAGTAAACATTGATACAGTGAATCCAACATATAACCAATTAACACATATTAGTGAAATTGAATTATATCATGCTTGTTGTTGTGAAACACCTTATGATTGGTGGTGTGTGCCAAACAATGTTTATTCAGTCAGTCAAGATGCCTTTCACGGGAGTGCATATGCTGGACTCGTATTATATGCAAAATTCCTTGGTGGAAGAGGGGAGGTGATCCAGACGAAACTGGCTGAACCGTTGATGAAAGACTCGGTGTATTGTGTGAATTTTCATATCATTATTTCTCCAAAAGCATCTAACTTTGCTATTCAGCAGATAGAAGTCTATTTCACGAAGGACACTTTGTTAACATCGCTTGTTACTTATACCTTTCCAGACACACCTTCAGTAGACATCCATACCGGGATTCTCAATGACACGGAGAACTGGACCCGGATCAGTACAACTTACATCGCCAAAGGGGGAGAACAGTTTTTCTCTTTGGGCACTAAAGCCCTTAAAAGTATGGAGGTGGAAAGATTTTTCCATCCAGCGCAATTATGGGACACAACAGTAGGTCTAATTTCCTATTACTTCTTCGATGCCATTTCGGTTTACCCTTGCAATGCACCGGTGTACACTGCCGGTGCCGGTGAAGATCGGTTGCTGTGTTTGGGTGATGCCACCACACTTGGCACCCACGATCTGGAGCAGTATGAATACTTCTGGTTTCTGCCCGGGAACACCACAGACACCCTGTCGAAACAGGCCCTGTTCAGCGTAGTTCCCACTAAAACCACCACTTATGTGCTGCAGGTTACAGACTTTAAGTTTATCACCACCTGGGATACCGTAACAGTATATGTGGAGAATTGTGGCCCCCTGGAGATGACCATCTACCCCAACCCCACGACCGATAAAGCTACTTTTGCATTTAACAGAACCATCCCGGAACAAGCAGAATTAAGAATTTTTGATATGGCCGGTAAACTGGTGTCGGTACATCCTTTGCGCCCCGATGAGCAGGATCGGGAATTCACCATCTCCATTATCAGTCTTGCCAAAGGGGTATATACCTGCAGGGTTGCTTTTGGTGAAACGGAGATCGTCACCGGAAAGCTGGTAGTGTATAAGTGAGGTTTAGATGTTGAGGATGTTGAGGGAGTTTAGGGTGCAACGACACCGTATAAGGTGTTGTCGTATTAGTGCCACCCAATAAAGATGGTTCAAAAAAGAAAAGCTATGAAAACTGTATGTCGGCTTACGTTTGTTTTATTGATGGCCTTTGCGCCGATGGTATTGCATGCGCAGTGGTCCATAATCAACTCCGGCCTGGGTAATGTCAGCCAGGTGAAGTTTTACGATGCGAACACAGGTGGAGCCATCTCTCCCACAACGCTTCTGTTGACTACCAATGGTGGCATTACGTTCGATACTGCTTTTTACAGAGCCGGTTATGCCATCAACAGCTCCCTCAGCTTCATTGATGCAACCACACTGGCCATTCACCGAAACAACCTGCTCTTCACCTCCTCTGATTGGGGAGTGTCATGGGACTCCGTAATCTTACCGCATAACTTTAACAACATGGTCTTCCTGAACGACACCACCGTTATCGGCAAGGCCGGCACTTCACTCCTTCGATCCAACAACAGTGGGGTTACGTGGATTACCATGCTCTCCGGCCTCTCTTCAACCTGGTTCTCCTACGAATTCCTCCACCCCGACACCGGTTATGTACATGATGCCGACTCCATTTACCTCACTCATAATGGCGGAATTACATGGTCGTCACAACCCTCCTGGCCGGGTTACAGAATACTCTTCCCTTCCGATTCAACATGGTATGGGGTCAAGAGTACCCAGGACTCCCTCTTTATCATCAAAACAACTGACCAGGGAGCTAATTGGGCTTTCAGCCTCCAGGCATACGAGCCCCTAATATATTTTAACAGTTTCGACTTTGCAGACAAGGAGACCATTTACCTCGGAGGATACAGATCCTTTTCTATTCCTGTCGCAACCTGTGGTGTGATCATGGGGACCGGTGACGGCGGTGACACATGGCAGTGGCACGATAGGTACAATTGTTTTCTCGAAATGGTGACCGACATTCACTGTCTGAACCGCGATACAGTGTATGCCCTGGAATTCCACGGGGTCATTTACAGAACCACCAACGGATCCGATTACACCCGGCGGGTATCCCATGTGTCGGCCACCACGCCGCTCTATGAACCCTGTGGCACAGGTACGCTCTATGTTGCACTCAATTTCCCGGCACAGGACACCATGGTGGTTCATTTCGACGACATGTTCGGCACCGCCACCAACGGAGTCGATTTTGTGCATATCCCCGACAGCGTGGTGTTTCTGCCCGGAATGAATATTGCCGAAATCCCCATCGTGGTGATCGATGATACCATTGTCGAAGGACCTGAGTTTTTCTCGGTGGTGATACACAACACCCTCTTCAAAGACACCGCTACCTTCTGGATTCACGACGAAGTGCCCGTTCCGTTTTCGTACAGCATCAACCCGCCGGAGCGAATCATCTGTTCACAGAGCATCCAGACAGGCTTCACCGCCAATCTGACCGGAGGCGCATGGCCTCATTCTGTCATCTGGCACGACACCTCCGGAATACTGTCGCAGCAGAACACCCTCCCCGACCAACCCATAGTGCCCTACCACCGCACCATCTATGTTGAGATCACCGACAACTCCATCTGTCAGCCGCTGCTCGATTCGGTGCAACTCTGGTATTTAGACTCCTGTAAAGTGGAGATACAATCGTCACTCCCCGGGCCTGTGCCTGCGGGGGTGCCGGTGACCTACTCGCTGGTGCATGAATGCCCCACCGACGGGCTCAACAACTATTGGTGGATCAATGAACAGTTCACCCATTCAAACACCGAACAAATTACCCACACCTGGAGTCAGACCGGATTGAACACCGTATCTGTGCGGGTTCTGCACCCCTGCGGCAACTTGAACAGCCATGACACAACAGATGTGATCACCTCTGTGGAGGCATTGGCATCCATCGGCAATCTGCAGGTAAGTCAGACCGACAATGCGAGCTGGCTTCTCGCCGGCGAAGGGTTACCGCCCGGCAACCTCTCCCTGCAAGTGTATGATATGGGAGGCAGACTGATTCATCAACACCAATTACATACAGACAACGGAGTACTGCAGCACACCCTCACCCTCCCGCACCAGGCACAAGGCATCTACCTGCTGCATGTAGTATCAGATAATGAGTTCAGCTTCAGAGAGAAGATTGTGAAGCGGTGAATGAATGTGGGGATGTGGGGATGTGAGGATTTTTTGCCATTCCTTTCGGATGAATATCGTATTAAATCGTATCGTATCGTATGGATTTAAAAAAATGTCGATATTTGCTGAATGGAAAATGAAGTATATGCCTTTCGGTTAAATATGGATTGGAAGCTGATCAGGCTCATTAGCCAAATTGATCGTTTTGATGCCTCATGGACTTCGATTGAAAAGAGAGAAGGCCAAAGTTTGAAACAGTTGAAAACAATTGCCACGGTTCGAAGCGTTGGGGCATCCACACGGATTGAAGGGTCAAAAATGTCAGATGAGGAGGTGGAAATATTGCTGAATGAAATCGACATCACCCGTATTTCAGATCGAGACTCACAGGAGGTGGTTGGGTACTTTGAAACCCTCGATATTATTAGTGAGTCGTTTGAGGATATTTCCATTACAGAGAACAGCTTGAAAAACCTCCACAACATATTATTAAAGCACAGCAAAAGAGATGAATGGCACAGAGGGGATTACAAACAGCACAGCAATGTGGTGGAAGCTCATCTTCCCGATGGAACACGACAGGTCATTTTTCAAACCACTGAAGCAGGATTCCCCACCCAGGAGGCCATGAAGCGGTTGATTGATTGGTACGTCAATGATGCCGAGACCCATCCCTTGGTAAAATGTGCTTTGTTCGCTTACGAATTTGTCAGCATTCATCCATTTCAAGATGGGAATGGCCGTTTGAGCAGATTGCTGACTACTTTGCTTTTGTTAAAACAAGGTTACAAATGGATTCAGTATGTCAGCCTTGAGCATGAAATTGAACACAGGAAAACGGACTACTACCGAGTTCTCAGAAGTTGCCAGTCACAAAGACCCCATGAGGATGTAACAGAGTGGCTTCGGTTTT
>SKPS01000051.1 GCA_007119395.1 Lentimicrobiaceae bacterium | reverse complement strand
GAGATCAAGCGCCTCGTCACGGTTGCTGATGGCGTTGTTTTTATCAAGGTTTTCGTGGATCAACATCCAGGCAAAACCGGCAACCGGATAACCTTGTGGTGCTGGTGTGTTGGTGAAGAGGACACGTGTATCTTCCGGCAGGTCAATATTGGCAGCCTCAGAAGTGGCAGCGAAACTGGGCACAATGGTGTTGCCTGATGCGTTGATGATGGAAGCATATGACATGTTGTTGATGAGTGCGTAGGCAAAGCTGTTGTATCCGATGGCACCCGGACTGTTCATTACAGCGCCGGCTACACCTTCGTTGCCATTGCCACCAACACCTACCGGCCAGTTCACACTGGTACCATATCCAACACGCTCGCCCCACTCAGGAGAGATCCGGGTCAGGTAGCTGGTCCAGATATTGGTTGTGCCCGATCCGTCGCTACGGTGAACTACGGTGATCGGCAATGAGGGGAAGTTTACTCCCGGATTGAGTTCAGCAATTCTGGGGTTGTTCCAGTTGGTGACACGACCCATGTAGATGTCTACCAGCAATTCGCCGTCGAAAATCAATCCTTTCCCGATGCCGGGCAGGTTATAGGTAGCCACTACATCGGCCAGCGTGATCGGCAGGTTGAAGGCTTTACCACCTGTTGACTGCTCAATCTCAGCCATCACCTCGTCGTTAAGGAACGCTTCTGACATACCAAACATGATGGTCTGTTCGCCAAACTGACGAATTCCACCACCCGAACCGATTGACTGATAGTTAAGGGTTACGCGACCATTGGTGTGGTCCCGGTACTCATCCGCCATAGCGGTGATCAAAGGGGCTGGAAAAGAGGCTCCGGCACCAATCAGGTCAACGTCAGGACGCTCTTCTTCGGATGTGGCTACACCACCACCGCAAGAAGCGAAAAATACTACCATGCCCGTGATCAAGAGCATGATGACTGATTTAATCATTGTGTTGTTCTTCATTTTTTTATACATTTTGTTGATGTTTATTCTGTTTTATTTGATGATGCAATATTATCCAGGTCTTGTTACAGAATTGTTGCACCGTTGTTAAGATGATGTGATATTGTTAAGGAGCTCTAGAAGTTAAACTGGGCTCTTACCATGGCTACCACCGGGGTTTTGTCTTCCAGTTTATCGGTATCGATGATCACCACGTTGGCCATAAAGCGGAGGCGTGAGGTAACATAATGGTTAAGAGCGATGGTGATATTGCTCTGTTCGCCACCGTTAAAGGCGATCACATCGGGGAATTCGTCGTTGAGGTTCAGCACGCTGTATCTGAGTGCGACTTCCCAGGCACCTTTATCACCTGAGGGTGAGATTCCACCGGGCAGGCCACTGCGGTAAGAACGACTCTCACCGGTCAGCACATAGGATGCCTGTACGTGGAAAGCATTGAAGTTGGGGTTGTTGTCGTCTTTTCTGTTGACGCCAAGCTGCAGGTATTCCCCTTCGATGCTGAAAGGACCGTGGATGTAGAGCATCTCAAGACCTGCCTTGAAGGTGCTTTGGGCATCATTCACGCGCACATCGGTAAAGCGAACGCTGCCACCTTTGCTGTCACGCGCCTCAGGTCTGTCGTTGAAACGAAGTTCAGGGTATCCCCAGTGCTGCTGAAACACAGCGGAAGCGCCAATATGGAACTGCCCTTCACCAATCTTGGGGAAGAAGGTTCCACGCAGACCGAGACCGATCGGCATGTCGTTGTTCAATGTGGCACGCTGTCCCAGACTGCGACCAAAAAGCATCGACTGAAACCCGAAAGTGGGTTTGAAGTAGGTGTAACCCACACCAATACGACGCGCATCAGGAATGGCGTTGTTGCTCGATGCACGCTCGATAAAAGTGATCGAGTTGGAACTGGTGAGCTGGTTCATCCCCTGGGGCACCTTGAACTGGCCAATGAGCAAAGCACCACCATTCTCAAAGCGACGACGCAAACGGAAGTCTTTCGGATCAAGTACCGCGTCGGCTACATCAATCTCAACAATACCATCCCAACCCGGTGCGATGGTTCCTGTCATGCCCAAACGTGCCCTGCGGTTGTTAAAACCGTTACTGAACATCTTTGCATCTTCGTTAATACCGTAAATCCCATCCATATGTAAACGACCACGAATTCGGAAATCCTGGGCATCAACACTGGCGGTTAAAAGGAGCAGCATCGAAAAACAAATAGCAACTCCCAGCATAAAAGTCTTTTTCATTCTTTTCATAGTTTTGGTTAATGAAATTTTGACACTGCAAAACTACCGGCACATCATTGCCTGATCATTACCATCATGTTACAATAAGATTAAGGTTGAAGGTGCTAATGTGCTGATGTGCTGATGTGCTAATGTGCTAATGTGCTAATGTGCTAATGTGCTAATGTGCTGATGTGCTGATGTGCTGATGTGGGGATGGCTAGACTTTCTCTCTGCCGAGTTTTTTGAGCATAAAGAAGTGTGATCTGAGTGCGTCGGTGAGACGTGGGTGCACATGGTAGGGCAGGTTGAATTCGCGGGTTGTGGCTTCCACGATGGGTGCCAGTGCCGGGTAGTGAATATGACAAACCCTGGGGAAGAGGTGGTGCTCGATCTGATAGTTTAGTCCGCCGGCATACCACGAAAGCAGCTTGTTATGCCGGGCAAAATCGGCGGTGGATTTCAGCTGGTGCACGATCAGGGAGTGGTCTACCCTGCGGTTTTCATCGCACAGCGTTTGCACAGGCCCTTCTACCACATGGGCCATCTGAAAGATCAAACTCATGATAATCCCGGCTGCAATATGCATCAGCAGAAACCCCAGCAGCACCTGCCACCAGGGCATGGCGGTGAACAACAAGGGAAAGCCGATGATGATGCCAAAATAGAGCACCTTCGACACGTGCAGCCATACCATCGAACGCCTGAACAGCTCAGGAGAGATATTGGTCACTCCACGACTACGGTATTCCCAGCGCTTAGAGACATCCCTGAAAATCATCGAAAGAGACATCAGTGCATACAACGCCCAGGCATACCAATGCTGGTAACGGTGGTACGAACGCAAAGGGGCAGCAAAGGCAAACCGCAGAATCGCCCTGCTGTTGATGTCCTCGTCGCTGCCGTAAATGTTGGTATATATATGGTGTAACTTGTTGTGCTTGATCTTCCAGTTGTAAGCATCAGCACCCAAAAGAAAGATGGTGTTCCCTATCAACCGGTTCACCTTGTGATTCGCAGAGTATCCAAAATGATTGCCATCGTGCATCACCGACATCCCAACCCCGGCCAGTCCAATACCCATCACCACATACAGCACCATGTTCAGCCAACCGGGAAAACCGCAACAAAGAATCAACACAAAAGGAGTGATGTAAAGGCCCATCATCACTATTGTCTTCCACACCATGGCCGGCGTGTGATACCTGGAAAGGCCTGCCTCCTCAAAATACTCATTCACCCGCAGCTTCAGCACACGGGTAAATAAGAGATCTCGACGGTTGTTGAATGATATTTTGTAGTCCATGGGTGCTTTATTGATAATCAAGATTGAAACAACATCAGGGATGCGATTCCTTCTGGACAAAAGTAACCGAACTTTTTGACATAAGATGGCTAATGTGCTGATGTGAGGATGTGAGGATGTGAGGATGTGAGGATGTGGGGATGTGGGGATGTGGGGATGTGGGGATGTGGGAATGTGGGAATGTGGGGATGTGAGGATGTGAGGATGTGAGGATGTGAGGATGTGAGGATGTGAGGATGTGAGGATGTGCTAATGTTAATGTGCTAATTTGCTTATTTAGCACTGTGGTCGGAGGTCTGTTTAAACCTCAGAATAATAAGCTTCTCCAGTTCTACCAGCAGAAAAACCAATACACCTGCTGCGAGTGGATAGAGCCAGTAGCTGGCTTCAATGGCTTGTGTGCCAAAGAATGTGTTCATAAAGGGGAGATACACAAATGCCATTTGAAGGAGGATGAGAGCACCTGCTGCCAAAAACGCATACCAGTTATCAAAGAACCCTTTGGCCAAAGCTGGAGTTTCTATTTTACGGCAGTTGAACAGGTAGAAGAGTTGTCCGGCCACCAGGGTATTCACGGCGATGGTTCGCGCAGCGTCATCATCAAGTCCATTGTTTCTCAACAGGGTGAAGGCGGCAAGTGTTAACCCTCCGATCACCACAGACACAAAGGTGATACGCCAGATAAACAGCTTACCCAGAATGGATTCTCCGGCGCCCCTTGGTGGACGCTCCATCACATTACTTTCCATCGGTTCAAAAGAGAGTGCCAATGCAAGGGTAACTGCTGTAACCATGTTTACCCACAGTATTTGAGCCGGGGTGATGGGCATGGCAATACCAAGCAGGATAGCCGACATCAGCACCAAGGCTTCGGCGCCATTGGTAGGGAGAATAAAGAGCAGCGCCTTGCGGATGTTGTCATACACCGTACGACCCTCTTCAATGGCGTTTACGATGGTGGCAAAATTATCATCGGCCAGCACCATGGCTGAGGCGTCCTTGCTCACTTCGGTGCCTTTTATGCCCATGGCAATGCCAATATTGGCCTTTTTCAGCGCAGGGGCATCATTCACACCATCGCCGGTCATGGCGGCTAGCTTGCCGTTCTCCTGCAGGGCTGTCACAAGCCTGAGTTTATGTTCAGGACTGGTACGGGCATAGATGTCGTATTCGCCCACCACTTTGCGCATCTCCTCGTCACTCATTTGTTCCAGCTCCTTACCGGTGATTGACTTCTCTCCATCGCCAATTCCTATTTCCTTGCCGATGGCTCTTGCCGTGATGGCGTGGTCGCCGGTAATCATTTTCACCTCAACGCCAGCCTCTTTACACTCTTTGATGGCATCCACCACCTCGTCGCGGGGTGGGTCAATAATGCCCACAACACCCAAAAAGATCTTTCGCTTTTCGCAAGTCTCTTTATCAATTTCAGTACGCCCGCTGTCGCTCTTGCTGTAGGCCAAACCCAGCATTCTCTGCCCCTTGGCGGCAACTTTCTCAATTTCCTTTTCCCAGAAATCCGCGTCGATGTCCGCACCCCCGTCAGCAGTATATTGCTGGGTGCAAAACTCCATCACACGTTCAGGTGCGCCCGACATAAACACCATCACTTCGTCGTCAAACTTGTTAAGTGTAGCCATGTATTTGTGGTCCGACTCAAAGGGGATGCTGTCAATACGTTCAGGTTTGAAGTCTTTTAAACCTGCTTTGTAGCTAAGCGCCAGCAGAGCCCCTTCGGTGGGTGCTCCGGTGAGTTTCCATTTCCCTTCCTCCTTGCCAATTTCAGCATTATTACAAAGCCTTGCGGCCCGCAGCAGTTGCATCAGCACCTTGTCATCTTCCGGGTTAACCTCCTTATCGTCATGCAGGATTTTCCCTTCCGGAGCATAGCCGGTGCCTTCCACGTGGTATTCTTTGTCAGCCGTGATAATGGTTTTGGCGGTCATTTCATTTCTGGTCAGGGTGCCGGTTTTATCGGAACAAATCACATTAACGGCCCCCAGGGTCTCAACCGATGGCAGTCGGCGAATGATGGCATTGCGGTTGGCCATGCGCTGCACCCCTATGGCAAGGGTGATGGTCATAATGGCGGGCAACCCTTCGGGGATGGATGCAACCACAAGACCGATGGCGGCAAGAAACAGTTCGGCGAGTGAGTAGTCGCGGAAAAAGTACCCAAACGCAAAAAATGCTCCGGCACCCAGCAAAATAATCACTGAAAGCCACTTGCCAAACTTTTCAATCTGCTGTAGCAAAGGTGTGGTTATGTCCTCAACAGACGAGATCATTTGGTTAATACGGCCTATTTCGGTTTCAGCCCCGGTGCTTACCACTACACCAGTGGCTTTGCCGTACACCACCACTGTGCCTGAGAATGCCATGGATAACTGATCCCCAATAACTGCCGACTCGTCAACAGCCTCCGTGTTCTTCTCCACAGCGGTGGATTCGCCGGTAAGTGGAGATTCTTCCACACGAAAGTCTTTGGACTGCACCAGTCTGATATCGGCCGGCACTTTATCGCCCGATTTGAGCATTACAATATCACCGGGCACAAGTTCCTCTGCCTCTATGGTTTGCCTCTTGCCATCCCGAATTGCAATCGCTTCAAGTGAAAGCATCTCCCGGATGCTCTCCAGTGCCCGCTCTGCCTTCCCTTCCTGTATAAATCCTATAAGGGCATTAATAACCACCACAGCCAGAATCACCCAGGTGTCAATCCAATGGTCCATAAGGGCAGTTATGACAGCAGCGACCATCAGAACATAAATAAGCACATTATGAAACTGCATCAGCAATCGCATCCACCAGGTTCTTTTTTTAACCTTTGGGATTTCGTTGCGGCCATATTTTTCGAGACGCTCTTTTACCTCACTGGCTGACAAACCGTTTTCTTTGTCGCTTGCCAGTGACTCTAACACTTTATCGCCCCCCATGGAGTGCCATTTTTGCTTTTCCTGCTGCTCGCGTTGTGTGTTCATGTTGATATATGAGGATATTTTTATTTTCGACAAAAATACTCAGTTCCTGAATGGCAGAAAAGCTTCGG
>SKPS01000359.1 GCA_007119395.1 Lentimicrobiaceae bacterium | reverse complement strand
TCACCGACGTTCCTTACACAGAGTGGTATTTTCTATTGGGTGCACATCGGGAGCAGGTGTTTCGTGCACTCCATGCGCAAAGTGCCGGGAACAGCCTGAACTTTGGCCTTGACATCAAGTTTATCAACAGCAAAGGTGCTTATACCCATGAGCATGCCAGGGCGTCACATGCAGGGTTCTATGTTCAGTACCGGGATCCGGTGCGCCCTTTGCAAAGCGACCTGGTATTGATGTTCAACAACGCCACCACCGAAGAGAATGGTGGCATAGCTGATTATTCGTGGTTTGTTGACACCAGCAGTTTCAACCGGCAGCTCACCCCGGTGTCGCTGAACGCTGCCACCAACCTGTACCGCAGTACTGAGATCTCTCTCCGGAACAGGTGGTATCCCGGCAGGAACAACGGCTCCGCTACCACTGCCGGAAGCTTGCAGCCACTCCAAGGTAACAATGACACCACAGTGCATGAAACGGTGAGGCCTCCCCGGATCAACCAGCACATCGCACTCAACCTGACCTTTCGTCAGCAACGTTTCCTTTACCGCGACACGGATCCTTTCAACCCTTGGCACCCAGTCACCAGGTATGATACAGCGGTAACCCACGATTCAGTGGGTTTTAGGGTCTTCACTGCCGATGTGGCTTACCACATGATCGCATTTGAAAGGGTGTCTGTTGCGGCCGGCTTCAAATATTCGGCATACAGCTATTATGATACGCTGATGCCCCATGGGCGTGGTGCCGCTATGGAACCCTATACACGCTGGCAACTCCACGTTACACCTTCGATAGGGGTCAACGCCTACGCTTCGCTCCGTTTCGATCCCGATTTTGGCACGGCTCATGCACTGGTGGGTGAAATGAGATGGGACATCAGCAGCAGATTGTCGGCACTGTTCTATTACCGTGATTGGACTGCTTTCCCCATGTTGCAGGATCAACGTCACTCTTCGAACCATTTCTATTGGGTGAACGACATGATGATCCAGCATTTCTCGCAGCTAAATCCGGTGTTGTCTTTAAGCGGGCGATTTCCGGTTCGGGTTGATGCCCGTTTGACCCGGATTGGCAATCTGATCTATTACGACACCCGTGCGATGCCACAGCAACACGATGGCAGCATCACCGTTTGGCAATTGCTGCTCACCTCTGAGTGGGAGTTCAATCGTTGGGTGGTTGATCAGAGAACGGGGTTGCAGAGGGCTTCTGATGAGACCATTCTAAGGCAACCCCACATCCTGACAAACATCACTGTAGGCTACCGTTTTAGGTTGTTCGAAGGAAAGATGACTGCCATGGGAGGTATGATCTTTCACGGCACCACCACGGCATACCGCGATGAGTACATGCCATCGACCAGGGTGTTTTATCATACACAAAGGGCACCCGTTAACCAGTATGTATGGGCTGATCCTTTTTTATCGCTCATGCTGAAAAGGACACGGTTTCTGCTTACGTATCAGCATGCCAGCGCATGGATTGCCGGTTTCGGACAATTCGAACTGCCAGGCTATCCCATGCAGGACCCCGCTTTTAAATTCGCTGTCTCATGGCGCTTCATGGACTGAATCAACCGCGCCAGCACTTCTGTGTAATCTTCTGAGAACAACTTAGTGCTTGCGGTCTGGATAGTCTTCGTCTTTGTATTGTCTGATCCGGTTTGCGATCACATATATCAGCAAACCCACAGCCACCAGCCCTCCCAGACCGACGACCAAAAGGGCCAAACTCACTGGTAATAAAGTCATGACGAGTATTGTTGACGAACCTTAACCGCAGTTCCATAAACAAGCATCTCCGCAGCACCCTGCATCACCTGGCTCGTCATGAACTTCACATTGACCACTGCGTTGGCACCCATTGAGCGGGCATCTTCCAGCATCCGTTGCAGAGCCTGCTCACGACTGCGCGCCAGCAACCGGGTATACTCCTCAATCTCGCCCCCTACCAGGTTCTTAAACCCGGCCAGAATGTCGCGACCAACATTCCGTGCTCGTACCGTGCTGCCACGGCAAATACCAACCGTCTCTACTATCTCATAACCCGTTATGAAATGGGTGGTTGACAAAGGCATGCTCTCTTTTTCCATGGAATCATCTGTTTTTGTTCGTAATTCTGATTCATTCAAACAACAAAAGTATGCAGAAATGCGGTCCGGTATTAAATAAAAATTTTCCAGAGAGAACTCTATTAATAATTTCTTAAGTTTGCTGATTGATACTTCGCTGTATTGTGTTACTAACAACCCATAATTTATGAAAAAGGTAAAACCTAAACCGGAAGCAGGGATCCCTCATTGGTTGGTGTGGTTCTACGCATTGGTCTCAATTGTGATCATCCCGTCATTTTATTACGAACCTGCGGTTGATGTTACCCTGGTGCCTAAATTTATGTTGTTGTCTGGATTGCTTGTGTTTGCTCTGCTTTTTCTTTTGATAACGGGCAGGTTCGTTCAAACGCTGTCGGCATGCTTCAGGTGGTGGCCTGTCAGGATATGGGCTTTGTTTGTGCTTGTTTCTGTGTTATCGCTGGTGGTTGCGATCAACTATGTAGAAGGCATTTTCGACATTCTACGCTTGTTGGTTTCGGGCATCTATCTCATGGTTACCATCGTCTTTCTGGTCAGAGCCAGAAGCATCTTTCCCTTTGTTATGTCTGCAACTTTATTAGCCCTTGGGTTTTCTCTCATTGGGTTCAGCCAGTACTTCACACACGCTTTCAGAAGCGCTGAACTTCACGCATTCTACAATGTCATCGGAATGATGTCACATAAGAATGTTTTTTCTGTGGTGTTGTTTCTGACGATGCCCTTAATCGTTTATGGGTTGCTGACCATCAGCAATGCCTTTCGTGGTATTGCTCTGTTCACTTTGTTTCTTTCTCTGACGCTTTTGTTTGTGTTGCAAACCAGGTCGGTATGGCTTGCCTTGTTGGTTTTCGCCGGGGTAGCCTCAGTGTTGCTTTACCTCTACAGGAAGTCTATGGTGAAGGCGTTTGCACTCCCATTGCGCAGGCTTGCCATCATGATGTCTGTGACACTGCTCGTTGCTTTTTTGTCGGCTTTCCTGCTCACCCGCTATTCTATCGGAAGCGCCCGTCCGGTAGCACTGTCTGATGAAGTTGAAAAGGTTGAATCCCTTGAGAAGCGGGTTGCTTCGATTTTTGACACCACCTCCCCCAACAGGATAAAAAGGCTGGATATCTGGATGCGCACCCTGGAGATATTTATGGATCATCCTGTGATGGGTGTGGGTGCCGGCAACTGGAAGGTGGTAGTGCCTGACTACTACCGGCCTGATCCTGACGAAAGTTATTATCACAACTGGCGACGGCCTCACAACGACTATCTTTGGGTGCTCGCAGAGAAAGGAGTGCCCGGCTTTGTGCTGTTCTTGTTGTTCTTTCTCTCAGTAGGCGCTCTGTTGTACCGGACATTGAAGTCGAAAGTGTCAGGTACCAAAAAGGGGTTGTCGGTGCTTGCCTTTGCCGGAATTTGCGGTTACTGCACCGATGCCTTTTTTGCTTTCCCCTACGACAGGGTTGATACCCTGATGCTCATGATGCTGATGGTTGCTTTGATTATCTACGCAGCCTGGCCTTTGGCTGATTCAGCCACGGATGCTGAAAAGAAAAATACTCAACCTGAACGGAAAGGGAAGGCGCTGGTGTTTGTGTTGATGGCCATGTTGGCCATTGGTCTGATTTTGGGCCAACGTATGATTAAGTCGGAAGTGCACACAAAACAAGCCAAAGCACTTCTTGATCATCAACAATGGGAACGAGCCATCAGCGAAAGCGAAAGGGCTTACAGAGCATTTCCGCAACTGGATCCGGTGAACAACCCTTTGCTTTGGTACAAAGGGAACGCTTTGATGAACATGGGAAGACTCGAAGAAGCCAGATACACATTGGAGAAGGCTTTGGTTGATAACCCCTACTCGGTAGCGACCATGAGCGACCTGGCTATGGTATTATATCTGCAAAACGAGTTTGCAGAAGCGGAACGCGTATTGGATAAATCGCTGAAGATTTACCCAATGAACAGATATGCCTTGCAGATTTTGGGACTGACCTATTACGCAACGGAGAGATACCAGGAGGCCGCAGAGGTCTATTACAGGTGTATTACCGATCAGCCCAATCCAACACTCGATTCTCTCATCAGACAAGTGGCTGTGAAGCTCTATGGAGAAGAGGTGTTGGAGCAACCATCAGAATAGTTAATGCAAATATCAAAAAAAACATACAGAATGGAACTGTTTTAAAGAGAGCATGGTTTTGCAGCACGAAGAGTGCAGGATGGCTTTTGGTGGTGCACTTCGAGCCTGTGAATCAACGCAACCGATAATACGTCAATCATTATATGAATATAACAAGAAACAGAGAGAGTGTGACAAGCCGTTTTGACATCAAATCACCGTACATTGTTCATGAAACCATCGAGGGCGGAACCATTGTGATGAATTTGAAAAACGGCCACTATTACAGCTTTGATGGCATTGGACCGTTGGTTTGGGAGATGATTGTTGCGGGTGTTGAAGTTGACCGCATCGCAAACAGGTTACAGAAAGTATTCCCTGATGTGTCGTTTGATTTGCCGGAAGTGGTAGATGAGTTTATTGAGGAGTTGAAATCCAATGAGATTATTACTGAACGAACCATTGGTGATGAGCGTGTCACCGAGACTGCTTCAGCAGAATCAGCCATTCCCTCTTCCGTTGCTGCAGATCAGTTGAGGCCTCCGCGTTTTCACAGGTATACAGACATGCGCGATGTGCTGTTGCTGGATCCGATTCACGATGTAGATTCGAAAGGGTGGCCCGAGCCAATGGCCAGTGAGTATAAGGAGGGAGTGCCGATTAAAAACAGAGATAACACCACAGAATGGCTTCGTTGAAACGATTCAGGTTTTTTGAGAATTTTTCCGGGGATGCATGGCGCTTCTATTTTGAACTCTTCAAAGGGCATCGTCGGAAGATTCTTCAGTTTGCTCTGGTGGCAGCCGGACAAACCATATTGATCATACCCTCCCTGTTGTTGGTGAAGTATGCTTTTGACATAGTCATCCCCGACAACAATATCCATTTATTGATTCTCATCGGTGTAGCGATTTTTCTGTTGCGTTTGGCCAATTCGGGCATCTCGGTATACCTTCGCCGAAGGCAGATCAACATCATCAATCAGTCTGTTTTTGTCTTAAGGAAGAAGCTGATCAGGAGGTTGTACAATCTCTCTTACACCACCTATTTGCGTTCTGACATACGTTCCCTTCACACACGGATTGTGCAGGATTCAGAACGGTTGACCAACATGAGCACGGCCTTGATTTCGCGCTTGCTGCCTTCCGGTATCATCAGCATCGGATTGGTTGCAGTGTGTTTGTGGCTGAATTGGTATTTGCTTCTTCTGATTGTGATGCTTTCGCCGCTGCTGGTCGTGTCGAATAAAATGATGGGGAGGCCTGTTAAATCGCGGGTGGTGCTGTTTCAAAAAGCATTCGAAGAGTTTAGCAAGGGGGTCTATTTTGTGTTAAGGTATTTGCCATTGACCACACTGCAATCGGCGCAGGATACAGAGGTGAAGAGGCAGGAAAAGGTATTGGATGATTTGCGGCACAAGACCGGTTCAATGGCCGATATTTTTTCGATAAACCTGCAATTGCAGGAGACCCTGACCGGATTTACCGCTATTGTAATTATTATTGCGGGGGGCATTTCTGTTGCACAGGGGTATATGTCGTTGGGTGACTTTCTGTCGTTCTATCTGGCGGCGATGTATCTTAACAAGAACATAAACATTATCTCCTCTTCAGTTCCGGATCTGATAGCGGGGAATGTGTCTCTGAATACGTTGTACGATTTTGAGCACTCTGAAGCTTCGTATGAGCATAAAGGCACGAAGGAGTTGATATTTGCCGGTGACTTGGAGATGTCGGATGTGCATTTTTCATACGGTGACCGGCCTCTGCTTCGTGGTGTCAACCTGCGGCTCAGGCCCGGGGTGAGTACTGCCATCATAGGAAGGAATGGAGCAGGGAAAACCACCATACTCAATCTGATCGTAGGTTTGATTGTTCCCGGTAGCGGAACACTGTCTGCTTCGGGGCACAGGTATGAAGAGATTGATATCCAATGTTTCCGCAGACAGATCGGGATTGTACCTCAGAACCCTCAGCTTTTCCCGGGTACAATCGCCGAGAATGTGACCTATGGTCATGATCATGTCGACGAAAACCGAATCCGGGAAGTGTTGGCGCTCGCTACAGCCGACGGTTTTGTGCAACAGTTGCCTGACGGGATCAACACCTCTATAGGTGACGACGGGGTTCAGCTGAGCGGAGGGGAAGCACAACGTATTGCCATTGCGCGTGCGCTCTATGGAGAACCCAAATTGCTGATACTGGACGAACCAACCAACCACCTCGACTCCATAGCCGTCGCAGAGTGTATGACAAAAATAGGAGCCCTCTCGTCGAAACCCTCGATATTGGTGATATCTCATGACAAGGAGGTGATCGGCTTTGCGGATGAGGTATACCATCTTGAAAAC
>SKPS01000171.1 GCA_007119395.1 Lentimicrobiaceae bacterium | reverse complement strand
TCTGCAATTCTGATACCCCTGTTGCCCAGAAACTCATTGTCGAGCTTGTCGGCGCTGGCAGCACCGGCGAATGCAATGGCTTCAAGTATATTGGATTTGCCACAACCATTCTCTCCGATGAGTACATTAAACCGCCCCAGATCCAGTGACAGATCCACTATTGACTTGAAGTTCTTTATTTGCAATGAAGTGACCATCCCTGAAAGTATTATGTCACAAAGGTAGGGCTTTTTCATTCGATAGCGAATCATCAATCAGATCCTGGCAGTTTCTTTTTTGAGTTGCTGGTTTTCGAAATGTAACAGTCGTCACATTATCCGTCATTCCAAAAAACCAAAGGTTTGTTTTAGGTCATAGCCATATACAGATGCCATCCCGCCATGGCATCCCCTCTCCTGGATAGTTTGTCCCGACAATGCAGAAAGGTGATGGTGGTAGTTTATTGATATATAACTTTTTTGTCGCCAAGCCACTGAAGCGGTGCCAACATCCCATATCCTGTCCCTACGGGAGATAACTTGGTTTTCGGGTTAACCCAAAAAAGACAAAAAAGCCAACGGCCAAAAGCCATTAGCCAACAGCCAAAAGCCACCCCAGCTACTCCGCAACCAAACCCGCCTGGTACTTCAACCTCGAAAAACCGGTATGCTCTAATGCCGAACCGTTGAACAGTTTCTGAAAACCTAACGCGTCGATGGAAGCCCAAGATTCGATTCGCTGTGGCCACCCTTCAGGAAAAGTGATCCCCCCTGTCACGGAGTCACGGATATTCTGAGGCTCATTCCACGGACATACCTGCTGACAAATATCACATCCATAAACCTGACACTCCATTTTCTCTGCAATGTTCTCCGGAATGGGGGATGAGGATGAATTGGTATGGTACGCGATGCATTTCCCTGCATCGATCAAACCTCCTGTCAGAATCGCTTCGGTTGGACACGCTTCGGCACACAGCGTACAGGTGCCGCAATGGTTGTGGGTGAACGGAGGGTCAGGTGGCAATATGATGGTGGTAAGTATCACCGACAAAGAGACCATTGAACCCAAGCCCGGAATGATCAGCATCCCGTTGGAGCCAATCCACCCCATACCCCCTTTTACGGCCAACGAACGTTCAGAGAGGGGCGCGGTGTCTGTAAAGAACCGGCTGCGTGAAGAGGGATCGGCGCTTTGCAGCAGCGCCAGCAGTGGTTCTGCCCTGCGCCGTAACGCCGTGTGGTAATCCTCACCCCATGCATACATCGCTATGCCACTCCGGTTCTGCCGCGCCAGATCGGCATCACCATACCTTCTCGCCAATACAATGGCAGTGGTAGCCCCCTCCAGCAACAACGACGGGTTGAACCGCTTGTCGATGTTCCGTTCCAGATACGAGAGCCCCGCATGATGCCCTGCATCAAGCCAGGCAATGAAGCGTTCGCGTGCCGCCGGTGACTCATCTGCTCCTGTGATTCCACAATGGCTGAAGCCAAGTGCGTGTGCACGCCCTTTGATCTCCCGTGCCGTGAATGGTGTTTTTAAACCCATGGCAACGCAGGTTAAAAGAGCCTCCCTTGCGCAGCACCCGGCACCCTGCCCAAATGACGGTACGATTTCTCAGTGGCTTCACGCCCTCTGGGTGTGCGAACCAAAAAACCCTCCTGGATCAAAAAAGGCTCATACACCTCCTCTATCGTGCCCGCATCCTCACCTACAGCCGTAGCAATCGTGGTGATACCCACCGGCCCTCCCTTGAACTTGTCAATGATCGCCTCCAATATGCGGTTGTCCATCTCGTCTAAACCATTCTTGTCAACCTGTAGAGCCTCCAGCGCCATGTGCACGATGTCGAGCCTGATGTGACCGTCACCTTTCACCTCAGCGAAATCACGAACACGCCTTAACAGCATGTTGGTGATCCTGGGGGTGCCACGGCTGCGCCGGGCAATCTCAGCCGCCGAATCCATGTCAATGGGTACATGCAGCAAACCCGCAGAACGCATCACGATGCCGGTTAAAGTCTCTGCATCGTAATAATTGAGCCGTGCATTGATGCCAAACCTGGACCGCAGTGGCGCCGTCAACAACCCCGACCGCGTTGTCGCCCCAATCAAAGTAAATGGATTTAACCCAATCTGAACAGTCCGCGCGCTTGGACCCGTCTCTAACATAATGTCGATACGAAAATCCTCCATCGCAGAATAAAGATACTCCTCCACAATATTGCTTAAACGGTGTATCTCATCAATAAACAACACATCGTTCGTCTCAAGACCCGTTAACAATCCCGCCAGATCCCCCGGCTTGTCCAGAACCGGACCCGAGGTAGTACGGATATTTACACCCAGCTCACTCGCTATGATATAAGAGAGTGTGGTCTTACCCAATCCCGGTGGACCGTGAAGCAATACATGGTCCAATGCTTCGCCCCTGCGAGATGCCGCCTGTACGAAAACTTTCAGGTTGTCAGTCACACTGCGCTGACCGGCAAAATCCTCGAAAACAACAGGGCGCAAAGCCCTCTCAAACTCCCGCTCAGCCGTGGTAAGATGCTCCTTCTCCGCGTTCAGATTGTTGTTCATTATGGTCGCTTTAGTTGCCACAAACTTACTCATTTTTTTGGTGGCAAAGCATTCATTATAACAGGCAACCCGGACAAGGAAAGCCCCCATGCAAATAACCCTCACGCGATTAATCCGAGCCTCCCCGCTTTTCTCCTGCCGGAAAACAGAACACGACAGGTTAGAATACCGTACTTTTGCAAAACCTTTCAAATCAACAAAAGCATGAACAGATTGCTCGCCATAGAATCGTCAACCACTGTGTGCTCTGTGGCCCTCTTTGAAAACGGCAGCCTGAGAGCGCAAAAGGAGATAGATGATGGCTATCAACACGCTGCCTTGCTCTCACGCTATGTGGAGGATGTGTTACAGCAGGAGAGCCTGACACCGGAACACCTCGATGCGGTGCTGGTGAGCAAAGGCCCGGGGTCTTATACCGGACTAAGAATCGGGATGTCGGTTGCTAAAGGGATCTGCTTTGCCCTGAACATCCCCTTGATAGGCATCACGGCGATTGAAGCCATGGCACACCATATGGCGGAAACATGCAGCGAAAATGATTTGCTGATCCCAATGATTGATGCCGGGCGAATGGAGGTGTATTGTGCTACCTACAACAAACAACTGCAGACCGTGCATCCGCTGAAAGCAGAGGTGATTACACCACAACACTTTGACGCCGATGCTGTTGCCGGGTCATATATCCTGGCCGGGAATGGAGCGGAGAAGTTTCGGGAAATGTTCAGGGACAATCCGAAAGTGATCATCAGAACCGATGTATTGCCATCGGCACAACTGCTTGGCAAGCCTGGCACAATCGCTTTCGCACAGCAACGATTTGACGACATGGCCTATATCGAACCGCTCTACGTGAAGCAATTTGTGGCTGGAACACCCAAGGTGAAAGGGCTGCGGTAGATACCCTGATCACATGATCAGAACCGAAACTGCAGGCCGGTATACAACCCGAACGAGATAATGCGGGGCCGGAATTCACTTTGACTCACCGAATGGAGCGCATGACGGTATACAGGCAGAAAGCTCCAGTGCCACTGCTCATCGAGTCGTATGCTTACATCGGCAGCCAGAATACCACTGAAATACAACTCTTTAATGCCATCCGTGGTGCCAATCGATTGTCGATCACTCTCGGTGGTGTGCATCACATCGTTACCTTGTAAAAGGTTGCCGCCAATCCCTCCGCTCAAGCTAAGGCTGACACGGTTGAAGGATACACCCCAGGTGGCTGTGATTGGTATTTCAAGATATGAAATGTGCTGTGTGAAATCACCGGGGTTCACCTCCTGCCCGGGAGATTTGGCCAGACTCATCTCAACAGTTTGATCCAGCACTACGGCACCCAGCGGGTTGGTACCCAGCTTGCCGGAGCTGAGCATGGTGTAATTCGCAGTAACAGGGTTCACCATAGGGGTTGAAAACTGATGAAAAGCCAGTCCGGTTGAAATCCCGGTGCGTGTTGACAATTGATATTGCAGATTCAGACCCCATGAGAACAACGGGCTCAGCATCTGTTCGCCCATCGTGCCCATCATGTCATGTTGGTACACACCATCAGCCAGTGGTGCTGCTGCTGAGGTTTGATAGTAATTTGCTACCGTTTGTCCGGCAATTCCGGCGATCCTCCAACGCGAACCGGGCAACCTGTCAACTGCCTGAAAATCGGTGTTCAACGGAGGAGTAACAGGGGAAGTAAAAGGTTCCAGGACAGGGATGATAAGTCCATCGAAATCCGGAAGCCACTCGTTAAATGCAATCTGTGGAAGTTCAGACTGTGGTGTGGTAGTGTGAATGGGTTGATCAGATGGTTGGGTCGGACGGGTCGGATGTATCGGATCGATGGGGTCATGGTGTCGTGGTGACAGAGGTATTGAGGTGCTTTCATGTGATGCAATCAATGGTTCGGAGGGCGCGCTGTGGGTTGTCACGCGGGGAGCAGGCAAAAGGGGTGTTGCTGCCTCCGCAGTATCAGCATACTCAACCGCCAGAAGAGGCGTCTGAATGGGTGCCATATCTGGAGAATCGATCCGGCTTACCATTGCAAGGAAATAGCCGGATACAAATGCCAGAATCACTGCCGCTGTAGTCAGAATCTTACGCCTTATACTCAATACGGCACCACGCTGCCTGGCATCAAGAGACCGATCCAGCCGCGACCACACCCCGGGAGGTGGTGCAGCCTCAAACCCGGATGAAGCTCCCCGTACTGCCTTGTCTATGTGATGTTCTTTCCCTGTCATCTTCTGTTATCTTGTTGTTATCCTTGCTGCTACCCTTGTTGTTATCGTGTCATAGGTATGATGGATGGCTCACTCTCCGACACCCGTAAACTCTCTTCGTAATACGCCCTTAACCGCCCCTGTAAAATCGACCGCGCTCTCGATAAATTTGACTTCGAGGTGCCCTCACTGATGCCTAAACGCTCTGCAATCTCTTTGTGACTGTACCCCTCAATGGAATACAACAGAAACGAGATACGATAGCGGGGAGGTAGCTCCATCACCGCTTCCATGATCTCACCTGCCGTCAGTGATGAAATAATCTGCTCCTCGCTGCGGTCCTGCTCATAACGAACCTCCTCCATGATAGACTGCAGCCGCTTGCCCCTGCGGTACTTCTCCAAAGCCGTGTTTACAATAATCCGTCGCATCCACCCTTCAAAAGAACCCTTGCCCTCATACTGACCAATGCCGGCAAAAATCTTCATAAACCCGTCGTGAAGAGTATCCTCAGCATCCATCTGATCAGTAGCATACATTAAACATATTCCGAAAAGCCGCGGAGAATAATGGTCATACAAAGCCCTCTGTGCCTCGCGACTCCCGCGAACACAGCCCAAAATCATCTCCTCTTCACGTACTTCTTTTGCCACTACCTCAGACTTCAGTTTAAATGATGAATGATTTGTTAATTTGGTTGCGTTGCCTCTCAACAAAAACTATCTTTGCAAAGTAACCGATTGAATGAACGTTCATAAGTTGAAAGAGCTACTTTATTATCTGTTCATTTGATTCTATTAAACATACACTATGAGACAAGTTACACTTTTATCAGTTATTTGTCTGTTTGCCATGGGATACACCATGATGAATTCCGGATGCAACAAAGATACAATAGATTTACCTCTTTTAGAAACTGTGACGAAAGAGGGTATGCTGATTAATCGATCAGCAATTGACGGGTGTGGTTTTATGATCAGACTGGATGATGGTGAATGGCTCCAACCTGTTGTGATGGATGATAAGAATTTCGTTTTTTCTGACCTTACGAAAGTGGAGGTAACCTATTCGCTGCCCGATGACGCTTTTGCTACATGTGCCGATGCGTTGCCTGTTCATATCCATGAGATCAAAACCGTGGGCTGTCACATCATTGAGGCATGGCCTACACTTGAGGGCTTCGTGAACCACCCTTTGCATTCAATGGATGCACTCTATGTAGATGGCACCTCTCTGGTGATGGAGGGGAGTCTTATGGGAGGATGCGTAAACCCTGCATTTGCTTTGATTCGTGATGGTACGTGTTGCGATACCACACTCACCCAACCCTGGAATGTTCACCTGTTTTATAACAACATGGAAGACGATTGTGAGAATCTATTTCATGTAAAACAGTGTTGGAGCCTGTATGCCTTACAAGTCGCTGGCGCTGACTCGGTGCAATTCATCATTCACTATTTGCTGCCCGATGGGCCGGTGCAGAAACCGTTTACCGTCTTCTACAACTAATCCTTCCAAACGGTATAATGACCCGAATGGATGTGTTTTGTGATGAGAACTGAACCGGGTCTCATATTTTGATATATGAAAAACGACCTCAGGCAAATGCCTAAGGCCGTTGTATCTCTTTTAAGATCCCAAAATGGAATGAAGGGGGCTATCTTGCGCCTTGCCCGCAACCTTGATGACGTGCGGGTGTGGTTTGCTCAGTACGGCGGGTCTCACGCTCGTCTGAATGGCCTCCGCAACGATGCCCTTCGCCTTTGCTTCCTGAGCATTTGTGCCCTTCGCTTTTGCTTCCTGAGCATTTGTGCCCTTC
>SKPS01000044.1 GCA_007119395.1 Lentimicrobiaceae bacterium | reverse complement strand
TATAAATCGATTGCCAATGTGACTCCGCTGCCGCTGATCCTTTACAATGTGCCTGGAAGAACCGGTGTGAACATGACAGCAGAGACTACGTTGCGGCTGGCCCATGAATTCAGTAACATTGTAGCTGTAAAAGAGGCTTCCGGTGACCTGGTGCAGATCATGAAAATCATCAAAGACAAGCCGGATCACTTCTCTGTTATTTCGGGTGATGATGCCCTGACGCTGCCGATGATCGCCTCCGGTGCTGATGGCGTTATTTCGGTGGTTGCCAATGCTTTTCCCGCTGAATTTAGTGAAATGGTCAAGTTGGCTCGTGCCGGTAAAGTGAAAGAGGCATGGAAAAACCACTACCTGTTGCTTGACTTTATTGAAGCGATTTTTGAAGATGGCAGCCCCTCCGGTGTAAAAGCTGCCCTGGAGATCATGGGTCTGGCACCCAACAACCTGAGGCTCCCTCTGGTGAAGGTGAATAAATCTGTACTCATCCAACTTCAAAGTCTTATTGAAGAGATCCGGTCATGAGGTATTTATTGCGTCATGTTGTGCTGCTGCCATTTCTTTTTGCCATTCCCTTTGGTAGCACCGTTGCACAGCACCCCGTCGGTGATTTGGGTGACGAGTTGTCGCAGTTCGGAGAAGCCCGGATCGCTGTTACGGTCTCTTCGCCCGCTCAGTTACAACAGATCGCTGATGTGTCGTCACTGTTGGGGTTTGACGGTGACCAAACAGCTTGGGTGAATGTGAATGCTGAGGAGCTGAATAAGCTGGTTATGCTGGGGTACTCCTATCGTCACGACCCGGTTCCCCGCCCCGAATCAGAAGGGTTGACTGCCACAGTGGGGCACCTGATGCAACACTGGGATGCCTATCCAACCTATGAAGGGTACGACTCCATGATGATCGCTTTCGGACAATCCCATCCCGGTTTGTGCAAGGTGCATGAGATACTCACCCTGAACAGTGGGCGGAAAATCCTGATCGCACAGATCACCTCCCAAAACACCCCGCCGGGTGGGAAACCAAAATTCCTCTACTCCTCCACCATGCATGGCAATGAAACGGCCGGATATATATTGATGCTCCGGTTGATCGATTACCTGCTGAATGGTTACGGAACAGATCCGGAGGTGACATGGATACTCGACAACATGGAGGTGTGGATTGCTCCGCTGACCAACCCCGATGGAACCTATTTTGGCGGCAACCATACCGTTAACCAGGCCATCCGACGCAACGCCAACAATGTTGACCTGAACAGAAACTACCCTGATCCGCGGGTGGGAGCCAACCCTGATGGCCATGCCTACCAGCCCGAAACGATGGCTTTCAAAGCGTTGGCTGACACCGTCTCTTTTGTGATGGGCGCCAACCTGCACAGTGGTGCCGAAGTAGCTAACTACCCGTGGGATACCTGGATCAAGCAACATCCCGACGATGGTTGGTGGCGTTACGTTTGCCGGATGTATGCCGATACAGTGCAAGCCAACTCACCACCCGGATTCTTCACCGACCTCGACAACGGCATCACCAATGGCGCTGCATGGTACGTCATTACCGGCGGCCGGCAGGACTATATGAACTATTACGCCTATTGCCGTGAGATGACCCTTGAAGTGTCGGGTATCTTCATTGAGCCGGTTCACAGGTTGCCACTGATGTGGGATTACCATCACCGGGCATTGATCAATTACCTCAAGGAGGGGTGGTACGGGTTACGTGGCACTGTGACCGATTCTGTTACGGGCAACCCGTTGCGGGCACGGGTCACGGTGAACCAGCACGATGCCGACAGCTCTCATGTGTGGTCAGACGCACACACCGGTCACTATTACCGGTTGCTGGAACAGGGAACATATACTGTGTTATATGAAGCCTCCGGATACCACAGCGCCTCGTTTCAGGTGACCGTTGCAGCAGGTGACACCACCATAAGGGATGTCCAACTGGCACCAATCGGACAAAGGGTGCCCGACCGTGTGTTGCGCCACCTTAAAATATGGTACGATGAAACGAGCCAATGCCTCCGGTTCCGTAACCTGCCGGCTGAACCGGTCAGCGTAAAAGTGTACACCGTGGATGGCAGGCTGCTCCAACGCGATAACTTGGCATCAGAGTGTATGCCGGTTCGAGGTGGAACAGGTGTTCGCATGATTAAACTGATGCACCCCAACGGGGATCAGATCGTACGGAAAGTGTTTGTCTACTGAGACATCACATCCACAATCTCCCCTGTGGCATACTTCCCTGCATCCAGGTTTTTCTTGATATCGCTGAATGCTTTGATGGTGTATTCTACATCTTCCAGCGTGTGAACCGCTGTCGGAATAAGACGTATCAGTATCACCCCTTTGGGAACTACCGGATAGGTGACAATGGAGCAGAAAATGTTGTAGTTCTCTCTGAGGTCGAAAGTGAGGTTGGTGGCCTCCGGCACTTCACCGGAAAGGAACACCGGTGTTACAGGTGATTCTGTGTTGCCCAGGTTGAATCCTTGTGCTTTTAATCCACTTTGCAGCGCGTTAACCACCTCCCAAAGCTTTGTGCGGAGTTCAGGTTTGTTGCGAAGCAGTTCCAGCCGTTTCAGGGCACCCACCACCATCGGCATTGGCAATGACTTGGCGAAGATCTGAGAGCGCATGTTATAACGCAGATAGTGTATCACCTTGTGGTCACCGGCTATAAAACCTCCGATACCGGCCATCGCTTTGGCAAACGTACCGAAGTAAAGGTCGGTCTCATCCATCACGCCCAGGTGCTCTGTTACACCGGCACCGGTTTCACCCATCGTACCGAAACCGTGCGCGTCATCAACCAGCAAACGAAAACGAAACTCCTTTTTCAGGGCGGCAATCTCATCAATCTTACCCAAATCGCCTGACATGCCGAAGACCCCCTCGGTAATCACCAGAATACCGCCACCACTCTTTTCAACAATCTTCGTAGCACGCTCAAGCTGCTTGCGCAGGTTGGCCATGTCGTTGTGAGGGAAGACAAAGCGCTTGCCAAAATGGAGCCGCATCCCGTCGAGGATACAGGCGTGTGACTCACTATCGTAAACCACTACATCGTTCCGGTCAACCAGCGTGTCAATCACAGACACCATCCCCTGGTATCCGAAGTTCAGCAGATAGGCATCCTCCTTCTTCTCAAACGTGGCCAGTTCACGTTCGAGCTGTTCATGGTAGTCTGTTTGCCCCGACATCATCCGGGCACCCATCGGATAAGCCATCCCATATAGAGAAGCTGCCTCAGCATCAGCCTTCCTCACCTCAGGATGATTCGCAAGGCCAATGTAATTGTTCAGGCTCCAAACCAGCATCTCCTTGCCACGGAAAACCATCTTGTTTGAAATGTCGCCCTCTAACTTCGGAAACATAAAGTATCCATGACCCTGGGTTGCATACTTGCCCAAAGGCCCCATATTCCTATCGATCTTGCTAAATATATCCATGGCTGTTGTTGTATTGGTTTCAGATGGCAAATGTATGAAAACTACTTTATATCTATATTAGCAGATATCACGGCCAAATCTTTTATTGATGTGCTGATTATAATGTGCTTATACCCGGGGATAAATCCCGTATACAACGTTTACGCTACTGGAGGCTGGGTGTACCATACGAAGGGGGTACATATCTACTGAATCATTTTTTTTTAACCACAATGGGCACAAAGTTGGCACAATGTACACAAAGAGGGTCTTTGTGGCCTTTGTGAAAGCCATAGAGGCCTTTGTGGTTAAACAAAACTATTCGGTTATATTCATGGCACCTCTTCGGGGTGTTTTGTTTGTTTCCCGCTGAAATGCGGTGAAATTACGCTGATATGCGCAGAAAGAACTTTGTTCACAGAAATCAAAGAGGCAGCCTCAATGATCATAAAACGACACGAAGCCGTATTGCTGTTTGCAGCGCGTATGAAGTCAGGATTTCAGCGCCTTTCTGCGTAGTTTTTGCGCCTTTCAGCGGGAACTAAAAAAATCCACGGTAAAAAAAAAGACCGATATTTTGCTCTATAAAAGCATTTCATAAATTACCCCAATGGTCGTACCTCGACCTTATCCTCATAAATAGTACACAATGTATCTCAGCACCTCAAGAAAACTGCCGGAGTGCCCCCGGAACAACCGGTTCAATCAATGGAATAAAAGGGAATATCGTGCGTTGTAACAAGAATTATTCATTGTATATTGTTTATTGGATTGAAAATCGTATTTTTGCATCATGGTAAAGAGCAACCGTTCGATATTGTTTATTTTACTGGCTGTCATTGTATTAGGTTCTTGCAGTGGGTACAACAAGCTGTTGAAAAGCACCGACTTTGAGAAGAAGTATGAGGCGGCCAACGAATTTTTCGAGAAGGGTGATTACTTCAAGGCCCAGCAACTTTATGATGAGTTGTTGGTCGTATTCAGGGGCACACCACGTGCTGAGAAGGTGTATTTCAAGTATGCTTACACCTTTTACCACATGGGTGATTACCTGAGTGCCGCTTTCCATTTTCAACGTTATGCCGTTACGTTTCCTAACAGTAAATCTACTGAGGAAGCTTTGTTTATGAGTGCTTATTGTAAATACCTTGAGTCTCCCAAATGGAGTTTGGACCAGACCAGCACACACGAAGCCATTAACCAACTTCAAACGTTTATCAACGTCTATCCTGAAAGCGAAAGGGTTGCCGTTGCTACGAAATACATTGATGAGTTGCGTGCCAAGCTTGAAAAGAAGAGTTTTGAACGCGCCAAGTTATATCATACAACGGGTTATTATTTAAGTGCCATGACGGCATTGAATCTGTTCCTTAAGAGCAATCCCGGCTCACAATACCGTGAGGAGGCGCTGTTTTTGATTTTGGATTCGTCATATCAGTACGCTTCGAGGAGTGTGCCTGCCAGGCGTGAAGAGCGTTTCAGAGATGCCAGTGAAGCATACCAGATGCTTATTGGCACCTATCCTGAAGGAAGCTACAGACAGCAGGCAGATCAGATTTTCAGACGGATAGAGGCAGAGACTGCCCGTTTACAGGCACAGTGAAACAGAATGATACAGTAGAGTAATTACAGAATAAAGACTAATACAACAATTGTTTCTGATGGAAAATCAACGTTTTATCACCGATCATGAGGCAGTAACACGCAGGGTATCTGACTTCAACAACCTTACCGACAATATTTATGAAACGGTTGCTTTGTTGGCAAAGCGTGCTGATCAGATTGGTTTGGAACTGAAGCATGAGCTGAACAAGAAAGTGGAGGAGTTTACCTCTTCCGGCGATAACCTGGAGGAGGTTTTCGAGAACCGTGAACAGATTGAGATTGCGCGTCATTATGAGCGTTTGCCGAAGCCCTCTTTGATTGCTGTACAGGAGTACCTTGACGGGCGCATCTATTACCGCAATCCGCACCGCGAGAAAAACCCGGGATTGTAACTCTCTGTTCATGCCCCGGGCACCACATGGTATGTTGAAAGGGAAGAAAATAGTAATTGGGATTACAGGCAGCATCGCTGCTTACAAGATCCCTTTGCTGATCCGTCTGCTAAAAAAGGAAGGGGCAGATGTTCATGTGGTTTGTACTCCTGATGCTTTACACTTTGTAACACCGCTCACTTTATCGGTTGTGGCTGAGACGCCGGTGTTAACCAAGCCTTTTAACGAGGAGGATGGATCGTGGCACAGCCATGTGGAGTTGGGCATATCTGCCGATCTGATGCTGATAGCACCTGCTTCGGCCAATACCATGGCCAAGATGTGTGCCGGCATTGCCGATAACCTGCTGCTGACCATCTGGCTCGCAGCGCGGTGTCCGGTGTTTTTTGCTCCTGCCATGGACCTCGATATGTACCGCCACCATACAACCCAACGCAACATTCAAACCCTCTGCAGCATGGGCAATATCCTGATCGAACCCAAAGAGGGGGAGCTTGCCTCAGGATTATGCGGTGAAGGGAGAATGGAAGAACCTGAAGCCATCCTTGGGTTTATCCAACAACACTTTCGTTCGCAACACGATTTCGCAGGGAAAAGGGTGTTGATCTCAGCCGGCCCAACCAGAGAACCTATCGACCCCGTAAGGTTCCTGTCGAACCACAGCACCGGAAAAATGGGCTATGCCCTGGCAACTACACTGGCCAACAGAGGCGCTGAAGTGCACCTGGTCAGTGGCCCCGTTGACCTCCGCATTAACCACCCCAATGTGCAGGTGATGCCGGTAAACACCGCGTCTGAAATGTTCGATGCCTGTGTGGCCCTCGCCAAGCAGGCTGACCTGATTATTATGACAGCCGCCGTGGCCGACTACAAACCCGCACATCCTGCATCAGAAAAAATCAAAAAATCCGAAAGAGATAAACTGTCACTGAGCCTGGAACCCAACCCCGATATTCTCGAATGCCTGGGTAAAAACAAACGCGAAAATCAGCTCGTAGTGGGCTTCGCTTTGGAAACACACAACGAAATAGACTTCGCACGGCAAAAATTATATAATAAACAGGCTGACCTGATCGTTTTGAATTCACTGAACGACTCCGGTGCAGGGTTTGCTACCGATACCAACAAGGTTACACTGTTGGACAAAGAGAATGCTGTGACTGAGTTACCTTTGATGT
>SKPS01000018.1 GCA_007119395.1 Lentimicrobiaceae bacterium | reverse complement strand
CTGGACGAAATGATCAATGTGCAACGGCCATTGATTTCTGCACAAATTGCGGAGGCACGCGAGAAAGGAGATCTTTCAGAAAACGCGGAATACGATGCTGCAAAAGATGCGCAAGGGATGCTTGAGATGAAAATCGCAAAGCTTCAGGAGCTGATGGGGCAGGCTAGAATCCTTGATGAAACCAAAATGGATGATTCGAAAGTGCTGCTTTTGTCACACGTGACCCTTCGAAATAAGAAAACCGGGAAAGAGATGACATACACCCTGGTGCCGGAGAATGAAGCAGACATAAAAACCGGCAAAGTATCCATCAATTCTCCCATTGCACAGGGGTTGCTCGGGAAAAAGGCCGGAGAGATTGCCAGCATTAAAGCCCCGGCAGGAATGATTGAGTTTGAAATTCTCGAAGTAACAAGATAAGTTATGGCCACCATCTTTACCAAGATCGCTAACCGGGAAATCCCCTGCCATCTGATCGCAGAGAACCAGCACTTCATGGCTTTCCTCGATATCAACCCACTGGCAGAAGGGCATACGCTGGTCATCCCAAAAAAAGAGACCGACTACATCTTCGATCTGGCAGATAATGAATTCACTGACCTGTTTGCGTTCGCAAAAAAAGTGGGTGTCGCCATCGGGAATACCATCAAATGTGCACGCATAGGAATCACCGTGATCGGTTTGGAAGTGCCACATGCTCACATACACCTTATCCCAATCAACGGCATCACCGACATGGAGTTCAGCAGACCCAAACTGCAATTTTCACAAGAAGAGTTCCAGGCAACGGCCCAACGCATCCGGGATGCCTTTCTGAACATCTGAGCTCCTTAAACTGTAGCACACATCGCTTATTCTGACTTAAACCCACCTTTAACTGGTTGCTGGGGGTGATTTGTTGTATCATTTTTCGTTGTTGACTATCTTTATTACGAAATATTGTTTAGTTTTAGGGTTGCCAAAATTCACTCTATATGCAAACGTCACATAAACCCATAATACGATGAATATGATACGATTACGCCTATCACACAGCTTGTTTCTGGTTGTTTTACTATTATTTCGTCCCGGTTTTGAGCCTACCCTGGATGCTTCGGAGACCGATCATATTGCAATGGGATGCCTTCCCCCTTCATCATGGGCAGAGCTCAATATCAACAATGTGAGGGCACGGGTGAATGTGGGAGCAGACTTATGGTGGGACCTTCAAGGGCAGTCTCATTATGAGATTCCGAAGGGTTCGGGCAAGGGATCTCTTTTCGCCGGTGCTTTATGGATCGGGGGTGTTGACCAAAACGGCCAGCTCAGGTTGGCAGCACAACGATACCGTCAGGTGGGCATCGATTTCTGGCCGGGGCCGCTAACCGTTGACGGCACCGCTTCTATTGACGCGGTAACGTGTGCAGAGTGGGATCGCAACTGGGTGATCACCAGGGCTGAGGTGGAAGAGTTTCTTCAGCATATTGATCCTGAAACAGGAACGTTTATGCCAACAGACGACTATCCTGAGCCACCTGATGTGATCAGGAACTGGCCATGGCAAGGTGATGTTTCCAAAGGGCAGAGTCCATATATGGCACCTTTTTTCGATCGGAACAACAACGGCATCTATGAATGGGAGAAAGGGGATTACCCCTATTACGATCTGCACCGCCCATACTCTCTTTGTCGCTCAAGTTTGCCAACCAAAGAGACAGAGATGGGCATCAATCATGGAGGGCGTTTGGCTGATCAGGTGCTGAAAGGTGACCAAACCATCTGGTGGGTATTTAACGACAAAGGGAACATCCACACTGAAACCGGTGGAACACCCATCGGGCTCGAGATACGTGCACAAGCGTATGCTTTTGCCACAAATGATGAGATCAATAACATGACCTTTTACAGCTACGAAATCATCAACCGGTCCACAACGGCTTTAAGGGAAACTTGGTTTGGGTTGTTTATTGATCCGGATGTGGGTTATGCCTGGGATGACTTCGTTGGGTGTGATGTAAGCCGCGGACTGGGGTATGCATACAATGGACGCGATATCGACGGTACCGGACAGTCTTGGGCATACGGTGAATACCCACCTGCCGTGGGGGTAAGCTTCTACGGCGGGCCGTACCTCGATCCGGATGGCACTGACAACCCCGGTTATCATCATGTATACACGACTGACCCCGTTACCGGCGACACCATAGATGTTAGTTTTGAACTTATTTGCGGAGTGAATATCAGTGGCTCCAATTTCGGTGATGGTATAGTGGACAATGAACGATATGGCATGACACGTTTTCTCAGCGGCATGATAGTGGGAGCTGGTGGTTCGTGGTCTTTGGTTCCCAACCATGCTCAGGGTTACTATCGCCTGATGCGCGGGATATGGAATGATGGCACTACTATACAATACGGGGGGAACGGACATTTGATAGCAGGGGCATACGGCCCTGATGCAAAATTCATGTTCCCGGGCGATTCAGACCCCTGTAACTGGGGCACCAATAGACTGCAACCCAACGGACCGGTTTACTGGTCAGAGGAGACAGCAGGCAACCAACCCCATGACCGCCGGTTTCTGATGTCGGCAGGCCCTTTCACCCTGGAATCGGGTGGCGTTAACTACGTCACCTATGGCGTACCATGGGCGCGCGCCTCCTCAGGTGGTGCCAAAGCTTCGGTTGAACTGCTAAGGATGGTCGATGACAAAGCGCAACGTCTGTTTGCCAACTGCTTCGCCATTATAGAAGGACCCGATGCCCCGGACCTCATCATCAAGGAACTCGACAAAGAGTTGATACTGCTACTGGTAAACCGTAAAGGGAACTCAAACTATAACGAAGACTATGCTGTATGGGACCCCACAATCATCTTCCATGACAGCTTGGCGTCTCACCAGCGTGGTGATTCACTGTACCGGTTCGAAGGGTACCAAATCTTCCAGGTACGTGATGCTACTGTAACTGCTGCTGATATAGAAGCAGGCGATGCCGACAAGGTGAGACTTGTAGCACAATGTGACATTAAAAATGACATCAGTAGAATCATCAATTTTGAATATGACGAACTGCTGGGAAGAGACATCCCACGCGAAAAAGTGAACGGAGCAAACCAGGGGTTGTTCCACTCTGTAAGGATTACTGAAGACCGTTTCGCAGAGGGTGACCGACGGTTGGTGAACAACAAGACCTACTACTTTATTGCCCTGGCTTACGCACACAATCAGTTTGCCGAGTACTTTATCGACCCGTCCAGGCCTGAAGGATTGCGTGGGCAGAAGTCACCCTATCTGGCAAGCCGTAAAACACAAGGGGGGGGATCGATTGTTCCCATCCCTGCCATTCCACACATCTCTGCCCCTCTTGATGGCGGAACACAGCTCAATGCCCGTTATGGTGACGGGCCCCAGATCACACGTGTCGAAGGGCAGGGAAATGGTGGATTGGTGCTGGAGCTTACACAGGAAACCATTGACGAAATCATGTCAGGTCCTCCCCACAAATCGCTGAACCCCACCTATCAACACGGAAGAGGCCCCATCAACGTAAAAGTGATAGACCCGCTCAACGTAAAACCGGGTAACTTCACCCTGAGGTTTGACCCAAGCCTGCCGCTGGACGAAACACGCTGGATGCTCTACTATGAGCACAATGGTGTGTTTGATACCATCCATTCCGACAGAACGATCGCTGTGGCCAACGAACAGCTATTGCTCGAATATGGTATTGCCATTACCGTAGGGCAAAGCCATTTCCCGGGGGACGTAGACAACGCCAGAAACAACGGTTTGCTCACCTCCTCCATCTCCTTTGCCGACAGTTCCAAGCGGTGGTTAACGGGTGTGCCCAACATTGACCAGCCCGGCCCTTTCAACTGGATCCGTTCAGGAACACTTCACAATAACAGAACGTTCCCATGCCCCGAACATGAAGACGACGACTACTTCATTACAGGTGGTTGCTCAAGAACATTTATGGATCCTGACGAGCATTACGAACGTGTGGTAGGGGGAACATGGGCGCCCTACAGACTGGCATCCCGCTATGCAAACGGACCTCAATGGAACGATGTGGCCACGAACGTGTTCAATAGGTTAGAGAATTTATACAGTGTTGACATTGTGTTCACCGCTGACAAGTCGAAGTGGACCCGTTGCCCTGTGATTGAAACCGGTGACAACCCTCAGCTATCCGAAGGCAATGCGACCAAAATGTCATTGCGGCGTGCGCCTTCCCTGGACAAGTATGGTAATGCCGGGACTGCAGAGGCAACCCGTAACGGCACACAGCCCACAGGGATGAGCTACTTCCCCGGTTATGCCATCAACGTAGAAACCGGTGAGAGACTGAATATCGCTTTTGGTGAAGACTCGTGGTTGGTCGGTGACAATGGCAGAGATATGCTGTTCAACCCCACCAACCAGTTTACATCCAACCTGGGTTCAACCATAGGGAATGTGCTCTTCGGAGGGAAACACTTCCTCTACATTTTCGGACACAACGCCACGCTGCCGAACAGGCTGGCGGCATACGATGAAGGTGTCACTCTGTACGAAGCGCTTGCATCCGGTAACCAGGCCAATTTCAGAAGGGTCTATCGCGATGCCATGTGGGTCTCCATCCCCATGCTGACACCCGATTATGATTTCAACCACCCAAGGGATATCCCAACGGATGCCACCGTAAGAATCAGGGTGATGCGTCCTTACCAGCAATACTATGCCGCTGAAACAGGGGCTGCTTCACCCGTCAACGATGATTATCCAATGTACACCTTCTCAACCGATGATCTGGCAACAGGAAAAGGAATTCGTGAGGTGGCAAAGAGTGCGCTCGACCTGATCAGGGCCGTGCCCAACCCCTACTATGCTCATTCGGCTTACGAAACCAACCAGCTTGACAACAGGATCAAAATAACCAACCTTCCCGAACGATGCACTGTCTCTATCTACACTGTGAATGGAACACTGGTGCGCAGGTTGGAAAAAGACGACAGCAACACATTCCTGGAGTGGGATCTGAAGAACTACGCCGGAATACCCATCGCAGGTGGTGTATACCTTATCCATATAGATGCACCCGGAGTGGGTCAAAAAGTGATCAAATGGTTTGGCACATTGCGACGTGTTGACATGCACGGCTTCTGACAGCCGCTGTAATCACTTTATTCTGCCAGGGTTTTTGCGGATGAACTCATCCCATCCACCTTTCTTGTCATTACCAGATGAAAGGATTGGGTTGCGGGTGCTGTGGTGATGACACAACGCAACCGCCAGGGCATCGGTAGCATCGAGGGAATACTTGCTTTCATCAAATTGCAACTGGTGATGAAGCATCCCCGATACCTGCTCCTTTGATGCCCCTCCCCTACCAGTAATCACCTGCTTGATGCGACGTGGGCTGTACTCAAAAACCGGTATCGAGCTGTTGGCCGCTGCTGCTATGCATACACCCTGCGCACGACCCAACTTTAGCATCGATTGAACATTCTTCCCGTAAAAGGTAGACTCAATGGCAAACTGATCGGGCTGAAACTCCTCTATCAAACCGGCAACACGTTGAAAGATTTTGTGTAAACGATCGTAATGATCGGTGTATTTTCCTAATTTTAACACCCCTAAGGTGACCACCGAAGGGCGGTTGTTCGTTACGCTAATGATCGCATAACCAAGGATATTGGTTCCAGGATCAATGCCTAAAATAACGGAGGAGGGTTTCAAGAGCTGCAATTATGGTGAATAAAAAGCCAAAGATACGGAAAGTTAAGAATACATTGGTCAGGCTTGTGGTGGTGGTGGTGGCATGGTACGCATTATGGTATCAACTGCGACATCATGAGACACTTGGCGGGCTGTTGGATCAGTTTATCGACCAATTCGGCCACAATGATTTCTGGCTTCCTCTTGCTGCAGTGGTTTTACTAATGGCAGTTAACTGGTCGATCGAAGCAATCAAGTGGCGTTATCTGATCCGTAAATCAGAGAAAATCTCCTTTTTCAGATCTTTAAAAGGGATCTTCACCGGAATCAGTGTGGGCACCTTTACCCCTAACCGCCTGGGAGAATTCCTGGGGCGCTCTTTCGTACTGGACCAGACCCACCCATGGAAGGTGTTCTTCATGACATTGATCGGCAGTTACAGCCAGTTGTTGGTTACCGTTCTTACCGGCACTGCCGGCTTGTTCTACTTTCTGTGGAACTATGCCGGTCTCACCACCGGGCTAACCTATCTCGATGTGCTGATCGTGTTCTTTGCCGGTGTTACAGTTGTTTTGCTGATGGTACTCTACTTTAATATCTACCTGATCGACAAGCACCTGGGTGGATGGCTCAGAAAAAAGAAACCGGGGTTCGGGGCATGGCTCCATGTGATCTCATCCTACTCTGGCAAGGAGCTGATGGTGGTGCTGTTGCTGAGCATTTCAAGGTACCTGGTTTTTTCAACCCAGTTTTATCTCTTGCTCCATCTGTTCCATCTGCCGGTGCCTTTGCTGGATGCCATGGCATTTATCGGCATTGTATATCTGGTGATGATGGTTGTACCCTCTGTTGCCCTTTCTGAGGTGGGCATCAGAGGCTCCGTAGCGGTCTATTTCTTCAGCTTCTATTTTCTTACCATACCAGCCATTGAGGATCCGGCATTGGGTATTGT
>SKPS01000168.1 GCA_007119395.1 Lentimicrobiaceae bacterium | reverse complement strand
TCCACAACATGCGGGCCACCAAAGGTGGTGTATTGAAGCACATCCGTACCAATGTTCCGTATCCTTAGACCCTTCGTCTCGGTATCCTGGCAACCGGTTAAAACAACCTCCAACGACTCAGGTGAAACGGAGGGCACACCCAACGGAGGAATGTTGGTAACATGTACCACTAAAGGCACACGCTCACTGGCACAAATTTCAGAACCCAATGGCCCGTGAATGGTTTCCAGAATCTCTGCTTGAGAAAGAGCACGGTTGTAAATGCGGAACTCATCCATCTTACCATGCAGGTTGCTATGGGATGCTAAACCTCCGATTTGAAAACCGCTGCCCGATATCACGTGTGATGTAAATGTAGAAACCGTTGTGTTTAATACACCATCAACGTAGCTGCTATAGGAGCCGGCAGACGCATCATACACCACATGCACCATATTGGGCGCCATGGTGGCTGCACCGTTGATGGCAAGGTCTGGCAACCCTCCACCTCTTACCCTCCAGTTGCCGGCACCTGCCACACCGTTGGTGAAGCAACGCCAATTATTCGCACCACCATCACCCCAAATATAATACAATGTGCTGCTTGGGAGAATGTCGCTTGTCCAGAAAGCAATGGTAAAGCTTCCGTTGAGATTGGTGTTCCAGCCGGTATTGATCACCCCGTTGGTTGAGTTGACACCTGTGCCCACCAGTGCTGACCCCGACAGTCCTTCGCCGCCAATGGAAAGTCCGTTGCCGGTAATGGTGGCAGGGTTGTCGCCCACAGGTTGGGTGGCAAGGTTGTCAACAGATGTGCCCGGAATGTCAAACTGATAGTACAGAAGCTCCGGATAAGAACCAAAGCCGGATTGCGATGGCCCGGGTAACGACTGAACCCAGTACACCACCGTGTCGTAAAGGAGTGGAGTCTGGAATTGATTACCCGTCGCAATGGCTATCGTGTCCGTCTCAGAGGCAAACCACTCTGTGTAAAACGGTGTGTTTGCATCCAACAGGATGCTTGTGCCAAACGGAGTGCTGACCGGACTAACCACAGCCGGCGGCGGTGGCGCTGCCAATGAAATGATCTCCATTGTCATGGTATCATTGCCCGGGTTGTGATCATCCGTAACGGTAACCCAGGCGGTGAACAACCACGTGGTATCTACCGTTGTCGATAGATCAGCCAACGCAGTGAATGTGTAACTGAGCGTGTCACCCGGAACAATAGATGTTGGCACCGTCTCGGATACTACTACCCCCGTGGGATGAACCCGGTACGAAGCGGTAAAACCAGCCGGAATCACTGAAGTAGATACGTTGGCAATGTGAATGGTGACAGTATCATCTCCCAGATTACACCCATCCTCCATTGGCTCAATCATGGTAACGGCTGCATCAATATTCGACATGGCAAACTGCACAATGCAGGCCGTGTCGTTGAAATAGTTGGTGTCTCCTGTCAGCGATGTATAAGCACATAGTAACACATGACCTGCTGAGGTGATATATGAAGGCAATATCATGGTGTCAGTCCCCAATGAGGGAATCATACCATTATATACAGCGTTCACCGGCGTGCCATGGTTGATGGTGTAACTAACGGGAATCGAATACAGAGTGTCCAACCCATAGTTCATAACCACCACCTCTACCGATACGGTATCATCTTCATACACCAACATGTTGCCGTCTGGCGACAAGATGGCATAGACCCCTGCATCATGCTGCAACATAGGAATCTCATGGGCTCCAATCGTTGGCGTGGCGGTACGCATCGTCCCAAAAAAGTCAGTCGTAACCTCTGCCAATGGCGTCGCCCTGCCGGAAAGCAATGTGTTGGTTAAAGAGAGCTCATGTACACCTGTGAATGGAGGGTTGAGTGACCACGAATTCATGTCCATGCCGGAGTACGACTGCATATCGCTCAAACTGCTGTGCTGAATCCCATAGAGTATCAGATTCGCCCCAACCCCATAGTAATTGTTGAAATCGAGCCCGGTAAGAGCCCAGGTTGAATTGTAATAAGCTGCGTAACCACCGTTGTAATTCGCGAAAATGTTGTTCATCACACGGGTGTTCGATCCAGATGTTTGCATCAGTGCCCGACCATTCAGCGCAGAACCGCCATGCAGACTCACTGAGTTGTGATATATTCCCATGTGCTGATTGTTTTGTGAGTAAATACCGTATACTGTTCCGGTTTCATTGCCCTCCTGGCTGATCATGTTGTTCGTAATAAGCCAGGGGCTGCCTGAAGTACCTTCCAAACCGAGCGCGTAGATGCCATAATAGGTTCCCGTGTGCTGTGAAGTAATTCGGTTTCCTGTAATGATACCGGATGTAGAGCTGTTGCCTACATACACCGGGTAAAGCGTTCCCGAATTGGGCCTGTTGACAAGGGTGTTGCCCTCAATATGTAGGTCGTTTACAAAGTTGGTTAGAATACCGTAAAAGAAGAAGTTCGTTAAATGGTTGCCTTTGATGGTCAACCCCGTTTTCACGTTGTTGAAATTCCCTTCATGATATACCCCATAATAACCCCCATTGATCACATTGTTTTTAATGGTGATATGGTTGGATGGTGGCGTTGCATCACTGAAGAATCCGGCGAAGCTGCTGGATGTTGAAGTTGTGTTTGTGTTGATAACGCAGTGCTCAATGGTGATATGGCTCGTGGTGTCGGAAAAGCACACTACCCTTCCCCATGATGTGCCAGTTGCCTGTATTGTCATGTGCTTAAAAGAGATGTGCGAGGCTTTATCAAACAAGACCACCCAGTTTTGTGCTGAGGATGTGGATGCATGCTGAAGCACTACCTGTGTGCTATCGCCTGAAGCACCCTGGAAGACAACATGATGGGCTGAAGATGCTCCCGGGATGGCCGGGAAGGTTACCTGTTCTGTATAGGTTGATGGATGAACGTTGATGGTGACCTGGCCACATACACCACCCGATACCAGGGCGTTCATCGCTTGGTTAAAAGTGTTGAAATCAAATGACCCCGCTGATGCCGGCCCTAATGTAAAGGTTCCCGACAAGCATGCGGTCACACAGCTTTCCGCTGTGTCGTTCTGGTTGAAGTTATCGGGTACTCCGTTGGGGTTGTGGGTCCACACCTTGAAGCAGTGCTCACCAGGTGTCAGAGTGGTGCTGGCAATGGTAACCGGAACAGAACTTCCTTGTGCCAGAGACCCTGTCCAGCTGTAGGCTGTCTGCATGGTGTTGTTCAAACTCCATTGTATGGTGACATGGGTAAGCGTACTGGTGCCAAAGTTGTGAAGGTTCACAATCACATCTTCTGCTGCACCTGCCATCACGCTGGTTGCCGGTTGTATCACCTGTGTGATCCCTGCGTCAACAGCGGGAAAGGCCACAACATTGGCTACTGCAGGCACACGTGCACTGAAACACTCCCCTTGTGAAACCACTACAGGAAGTGGCACCCCTGTGTTGTAGATATTGGGATCCTGCCTGTTGGCATTGGATGAGACAATCCAGTTGGTGCCGGAGTTCATGTCTGGTCCAACCAACCTAACACCAGCGGTGCTAGTGGCACCCGATGTAATAGGGTTACTCCACTCCGACGCCGGAACATTGGCTAATGCAGGGAAATGGTAGTTGCCGTAACCAGCCGCATCAATGATGGTGCCGTCAGGCGCACGCAAAACACGACCTGCTGATGTGCCGGAGCTAAACGAACCAGTGTAGGAACCATTTCCGTGATAATAGAAGTTGGAAGGGTCAGGAGAACTACCCTGTAACTGCCCCACCGCAATGATGGCCGTGCCATCACCACTCAGTAATGTACCGGGAGGGAAGGTGTGTGTGCTTAACAAAGAAGTGGTACTGTACTGCTCCAGAGTGATACCTCCCAGATCAGAAGAGGGAATACCCGATATCTCAATATAGTCATCAGCAACAAGATAAGAGGGCCAACCTGCTGCCGGGTTTCCGGTACTGGATGAGCGCCAGTGACACATCTCAGTAATCACAAAAGCACCCGGTGCATATGGGTTGAAGACTGCATTGGACGCAGCCACATAAAAGGTAGTGGTATCATACAATGGCGGTGTAACCAGTGTGTCACCGGTGCCAATTTCCAGGGTGTCTGTTAAGGTGGCATACCACACCTTGGCACCCGGCCCTGAAGCCAGCAATGTGGCACTGTTACCGTAATTCACTGTGGAAGTGGTGGCAACCGGTGGCGGAGGCTGGAAACCTGACCACACCTCAATGAGTGCGGTGTCATTGGCCTGTAACGGATCTCCCACCAAATCAATGTAACCAAGGATGGTGAAAACTGAGTCTTCACCCACAACCGACAGGTCTGCCTTCGTGGCAAAGGTGAAATCCAACGTATCACCAACGCCAATGGTGGCGGTTACTGACTCAGCAACCGGCACACCACCCGAAACAACGTAACTCGCCGTCAACTGGCCGGTGATCGGATCCGTACCATTGTTGGCAATCCTCAGGGTTACATCCTCCAATCCCAAATCGCAACCCCCGGTAGGAGACAGAATCGCCACAAGAGAAGCCTCCTGCAACGGCAAAGTGAACTCGTCAGCTCCAATATCAGGAGTGACCGGATCCCTCAGATCTCCATCAAAATCAACCAATACACCCGGAATGGGAATGCCCTGACCCTTTAACTGAGGATTGATGATGTGTAAGTTGGTGTTGCTGAAATAATGTGGGTTGAGAAAAAGGCTCGAAGAGTCTTTCAAACTATTCATCTGCCAAGTTGCTAAATCAACCATGTCTAACCCCTCCAAACGGCCCATGTTGTTGCCTGTGGTGTAAAAACAGTTGTGGTCTGAAGAGATGCCCACACGATTGGCAATACTGATGCTGTATCCTGAACGTTGGTTGGAGAGGATATTGTTGAAGACACCCAAGTTGTTGTTGTTGGTTGTTTCCAAATTGATGGCGGTAGAGTTTGGGGCCGTTGATCCGTACAAGTTGATGCTGTTGAAGACGACCAAGGTGTTTGACATCCAATTGGTTTGAATGCCGTGTTGGAACGATGTGGTCTGAGCTGTTGCTGAAATCATGTTGTTGGCAATGAGTCCGGGGTTCGAAGAGATGCCATAAAAGTCGTGTAAACTAAGGCCACGACCATGCGTATGTATGTGCACTTCGTTGCCGGTGATGCGGAATGTATCTGAAAAATACCAGCCACTGATACCGGTGAAACTGCTACCCGTAGCCGGTGATTCGATGTAGTTGCCATGAATGACTGTATTACGCTGCCACTCGGCTAAGATACCATAGGAAAATGGTTCTTCAATGCGATTGAACGAGATAACCGGACTCTCTGACTCTTGATACCATCCATAGAGACAAATACCATATGCTCCATTCGTAAACCGGTTGTTGCTGATCACCAGATGTCGGTGCTCGTGTGTCGAATAGATCAGTGAGTGATCATCATTGCCCCAACTTACCATCGGATCCCCTTCAAAGTAATTGTTCAATATGTGGATGTGCTGGTTGAGTCCCGTTAGTACAATACCCCTTCCGCGTTGTGGATCCAATGTTTTGATGTGCAAATGTTGCAGAACATAATGAGAGGCGTTGTTAAAACGTATCACCCAGTTTTCATTCCAGTAGGCGGCACTGTCCTGTATGGTAACGGCCGTGCTGTCATTGGTAGTTGATTTGATGGTAATGGTATTCACGGCCGAAGCGCCCGAAACCTCCTCCAGGGTAATCTTCTCCTGGTATATACCCGGCACCAGATCAATCACTACAGCACCATTCACCCCCCGCATATTCAGGTCTGCCACTGCAGCACCCAGACTCAGGTAGTCGGCACCACCGGCCTGGTTTACCACATAGGTGCCACTCATCGGTGGCAGTATCTGCCTGTTGCCCGGTGGATCATTGTTGGCAGGGATGTGCCAAACACCATCAATCTTCATCGAATCAATTACTGCATCAAGGAAATTTAAAGGGGTGGCGCTGGAGCTTACATCATACACCAACAAAAAATAGTTATCACCTTCAACAAGGGTTATGGTGTCTTGGAATCCGAACGGACCGGTTGGATGCTCGTCTTGCCCATAAATCGTCCAGGTGTTGAAATCAGAGGTGTAAACAACCCTTGCTGCGGCTATGTCATTAGGGTTGCTGGTTCCGGTTGTATTGAAACGGATGTCGGTGACCTGCAACGGGTCAGCAGGATCCTGGGTCTCAAGCTTAACACCAACAATAAGCTGATTCAGCATGCCAACGCCCACCGGCAGCGTGTCTGCCTGAAAGCCTGTGGCAGCTACAATTGACATCGAAGGGGGCTGGTAAATCCTCACATCATCAAAAGCAACCCCGTCAAAACCACCGTAGTGCCACTGTGTGGAGCCAAACACAATACGAAACTGCACCGCTGGCACACCGGCAAGATGAGATGGAAGCACCCTGCTCACGGTCACATAACCCGGAGTGTAACCACTCCAGCCATGGTAATTACCGAAGTACATCCCCAGCCCTTCAACCCAGTCTCTGTTGTACCAGTTAACCGGATCATTGAAGGCACCCAGACGATGCCAGGTTACCCCATCGGTGGTGTACTCCACAGCAGCCCCATCATACCACTCATAGCTATCATACCAGATCTTCATCTCAAAAATGGGATAGGTTAATCCGGTGAAATCAAAGCAGGGACTCGC
>SKPS01000328.1 GCA_007119395.1 Lentimicrobiaceae bacterium | reverse complement strand
TTGCAGCGCTGGTATTTGCCTCGATGATTTTCATTATGGATTTCGTCTTTGGTGTACACCCGGGCATCAGTTGGTGGTCAGGTATCCTTGAAGTATTTTACAGACTGATCGGTGGTTAAGATGCATACCACAGATCATTGCCTGTTATCTTTTAATAAGGTGTCAAGTATGTTTCGGTTCAAAGCTTCCCTTTTAACTTTTCAACCCGGAAAGTTAAAAGATGAATCATACAGCGTACGACGCCTGGTATATGTTGTGTAAATCACATCAAACCGGGTAAACAGAGAACATGAGGTCATGAGCGAGGTAGAAAAAAGATGGTATGTAGTCAGGGCGATTAGTGGGCAGGAGAAGAAAGTGCAGGAGTACATCAACAATGAGATCAATCGTTTGAACTACACCGACTATGTTTCCAAGGTGCTCATTCCCACCGAAAAGGTGTATCAGGTGCGCAAGGGAAAGAAGATCAGCAAAGAGCGGAACTACTATCCCGGCTATGTCTTGATAGAGGCTATTTTGGTAGGGGAGATACCGCATGTTATCAAATCGATACCTGGTGTGATCGGTTTTCTTGGAGCAGAGAAAGGTGGTGCACCCAGTCCTTTGCGGCAGCATGAAGTCAACAGAATCCTCGGAAAGGTTGACGAATTGGCTGAGCGGGGTGAGGAGGTATCTATCCCTTTCCTGGTTGGAGAAACAGTTACAGTGATCGACGGACCTTTCAACAGCTTCACTGGTGTGATCGAAGAGATCAATGAAGAGAAGAAGAAGCTGAAGGTGATGGTGAAGATTTTTGGAAGGAAGACACCACTGGAGCTTGGATTTATGCAGGTGGCCAAAGAATAGGGCCAGGTAAACCTTTATTTCACTTCTTAATAGAAAATTACAAAACATGGCAAAAGAAGTAAGCGGATTGATCAAGTTGCAGATAAAAGGAGGAGCAGCCAATCCATCTCCACCTGTAGGCCCCGCTTTGGGTGCCAAGGGTGTGAATATCATGGAGTTTTGTAAGCAGTTTAATGCAAGAACCCAGGATCAGGCCGGCAAGGTCATCCCGGTGATCATTACTGTTTACAAGGACAAATCCTTCGATTTTATTCTCAAGACGCCTCCCGCTGCTGTTCAATTGATGGAAATGGCCAAGGTACCGAAAGGTTCTGCTGAACCCAATCGTGCCAAAGTTGCTTCCGTTACATGGGATCAGGTTAAGCAGGTTGCTGAAAGCAAAATGGCTGACCTGAATGCCTTTACTATTGAATCAGCAATGAAAATGGTTGCCGGTACAGCCCGAAGTATGGGAATCACAGTGAAAGGTGAGTCACCCTTTGCAAAAAAGTAGCCTGAAGGGGTTACGTTAAACGATTTCGTTGAACTACAAAAGAGAGAGTAAATGGGTAAACTTACAAAGAACAGAAAAGAGGCCTTGGCAAAATACGACAAGACCAGGATACATACTTTGGCTGAGGCCGTTGAGGTGGTGAAAAGCATCACCAAGGTGAAGTTTGACGCTTCCGTGGATTTGGATATACGGCTGGGTGTTGACCCCCGTAAAGCCAATCAAATGGTGCGTGGATCGGTTACCTTACCTCACGGTACCGGTAGAACAAAGCGTGTACTCGTATTGTGCACCCCCGATAAGGAGGATGAAGCCAAAGAGGCAGGGGCAGATTACTATGGTATGGACGAGTATCTTGATAAAATCAAGCAAGGTTGGACTGACATTGACGTGGTTATTGCGCAGCCCAATGTAATGCCCAAACTGGGACCGCTTGGTAAGATCCTCGGGCCACGTGGTTTGATGCCAAACCCCAAAACCGGAACTGTTACAATGGATATCCAAAGAGCAGTTCAGGACGTCAAAGCAGGTAAAATAGACTTTAAAGTGGACAAAACAGGTATTGTTCATGCATCGGTGGGTCGGATTTCATTCGACAAACAGAAGATTGTTGAAAATGCCAGTGAACTGATCCAAACCATCATCAAAATGAAGCCGGCGGCTGCCAAAGGTACATACATGAAAAGCCTTTACATTTCAAGTACCATGAGCCCCAGTATTCAAGTGGATGCTAAGTCTATATCAAACTGAATGTCAGGTGTCTATTATGTATAATCAAACACAATTATGAGAAAACAGGAAAAAGACCAATTGATCGACTCCCTGACTACGCAAATTAACGAAGCAGGATACTTCTATCTAACCGATACTGAAGGTCTCAATGCGAAAAACACATCTGATCTCAGACGACTCTGTTTTCGGAGGGAGGTGAAACTGCAGGTGGTGAAAAACACCCTCCTGCGTAAAGCCATGGAGCGCAGTGAAAAAGACCTTGAAGAGTTGTATCCGATACTGGAAGGTCCCACAGCACTCATGTTTGCCGAAGCAGGTAATCTGCCGGCCAAACTGATCAAAGAGTTCAGAAAGAAGAACAACCAGGCAAAACCTCTCCTGAAAGCAGCTTATGTTGAGGAGACGTGCTACATTGGAGAGGAGCAACTTGAGAACCTCGTCAACGTGAAGTCCAGACTGGAACTCATTGGCGACGTGGTGGCTCTCTTGCAGTCTCCTGCCAAAAATGTTATTTCTGCTCTCCAGGGTGCCGGTGGTGGAAAAATCCACGGCCTGCTTCAAACCCTCTCGGAAAAAGAGGCATGATGCGTACAGTATAATCGATAAGTTTAGTAGAATTTTTTAAAGTAGATTTTTTTTAGAAACAATTAAACAACAAATAGAAATGGCAGACTTGAAAGCATTTGCAGAACAACTGGTCAATTTGACCGTGAAAGAAGTAAACGAATTGGCTCAGATTCTCAAAGATGAGTATGGTATTGAACCCGCAGCCGCAGCTGTTGCCGTAGCAGGCCCTGCAGCAGGTGATGATGCCGGTGCCGCTGAAGAGAAAACCTCTTTTGACGTGATCCTGAAAGCCGCCGGCCAATCGAAACTCGCCGTAGTAAAACTCGTGAAAGAGTTAACCAGCCTTGGTCTGAAAGAGTCGAAGGAACTCGTTGATGCCGCTCCCAAAGCGATCAAAGAGGGTGTAACCAAAGACGAAGCGGAAGCACTCAAATCACAGCTTGAAGAAGCTGGTGCCGAAGTAGATATTCAGTAAACGCTGCGTTTATCAACAGGAAACAGACCTGTTCCGTCTTAAAAACGGGTCAGGTCTGATCCTGTTTCTTCATCTTTCTCCTGAGTTCTGTTTTTTCCTTAACCTAAAATCTTTAATACATTGGCTTCAATAAATAGCAATAGGATCGACTTCAGAACAGCGAAGATCCATGCCGATTATCCTGATTTTCTGGATATTCAGTTAGAGTCTTTCAGGGAATTCTTCCAGTTGGAGACAACCCCTGAAAACAGGAAAAACGAAGGCCTCTTTAAAGTTTTTGATGAGAACTTCCCCATCTCTGATACACGAAATAATTTCGTATTGGAATTTCTCGACTACTTTATCGATCCTCCGCGGTACAGCATCGAAGAGTGCATCGAAAGGGGGCTAACCTATTCTGTGCCGCTCAAAGCCAAACTCAAACTGTTTTGTAATGATCCGGAACACGAAGACTTTGAAACCATAATCCAGGATGTTTACCTTGGCACCGTACCCTATATGACGCCAAGGGGAACTTTTGTTATCAATGGTGCCGAAAGAGTGATCGTTTCGCAGCTTCACAGATCACCCGGTGTGTTTTTTGGCACAAGCCTGCATGCCAATGGCTCACACCTCTATTCCGCCAGAATCATCCCCTTCAAGGGCTCGTGGATTGAGTTTGCCACTGACATCAACAACGTGATGTATGCGTACATCGACAGAAAGAAAAAGTTGCCCGTTACCACCCTTTTAAGGGCCATCGGTTATGAGAGCGACAAAGACATCCTTGAGATCTTCGAGCTGGCCGATGAGGTGAAGGTGAGCAAAGCCGCCCTGAAAAGAATGATCGGCAGAAAACTTGCCGCCAAAGTGCTGCGCGCCTGGATCGAAGACTTTGTGGATGAAGATACCGGTGAAGTGGTCTCTATCGAGCGTACCGAAGTGATCATTGACAGGGAAACCATTATAGAGGAGGCCCACATCGAACCCATCATTGAGGCCGGTGTGAAAACAGTCCTCCTGCACCGTGAAGACGTAAACTCCAGTGACTTTGCGATCATCTTCAATACGTTGCAAAAAGATACAGCCAACTCTGAAAAGGAAGCGGTGGAGTTCATCTACCGTCAGTTGAGAAATGCTGAACCCCCTGATGAAGAGACGGCCAGAAGCATTCTGAACAACCTCTTCTTCTCCGACAAGCGTTATGATCTCGGTGATGTGGGTCGATACAAGATCAACAGAAAACTCGACCTTGACGTTAACCCTGAGGTGAAGGTGCTGACGCGTGAAGACATTATTGCGATCATCAAGCATTTGATTCAGCTGATCAATGCAAAAACTGAGGTGGACGATATTGACCATTTAAGCAACCGTCGTGTAAGGACTGTTGGTGAGCAGCTTTACGCGCAGTTTGGCGTTGGTTTGGCGCGTATGGCGCGTACCATTCGTGAGCGAATGAACGTTCGCGACAATGAGGTGTTCACCCCAACCGATCTGATCAATGCGAAAACCCTTTCGTCGGTCATCAACACCTTTTTTGGCACCAACCAGCTTTCACAGTTTATGGACCAGACCAACCCCTTGTCGGAAGTGACGCACAAACGGCGTGTCTCCGCTCTCGGGCCGGGTGGTCTGTCACGCGAAAGAGCCGGCTTTGAGGTACGCGATGTTCACTATACACACTATGGAAGACTCTGTACCATTGAAACACCGGAAGGACCCAACATCGGACTGATCTCCTCGCTCTGTGTTTATGCCAAAATCAACGAGCTGGGATTCATCGCAACTCCCTATATGCAGATTGACAATGGGAAGGTGCTGCTTGATCAGCCCCCCATTTATCTCACAGCGGAAGAGGAGGAGTACAAAAACATTGCACAGGCAAGTACCCCGATTGACAATTCCGGGAAGATCCTGGCGGAACGTACCAAAGCCCGTTTCCTGGCTGATTATCCGATTCTCGAAAGTGAAAAGATTGACCTGGTTGACATCAGCACCAACCAGATCGCCTCTATTGCAGCTTCGTTGATCCCGTTCCTAGAGCACGACGATGCAAACCGTGCTCTTATGGGATCCAACATGATGCGGCAGGCCGTTCCATTGATCCATTCTGATGCACCCATTGTGGGTACCGGTATCGAAGAGAGGGTGGCCAGAGACAGTCGTGTGCTGGTCGTGGCCGAAGGCGACGGGGTGATTGAATATGCTGACGGTGACGAAATCGTGGTGAGGTATACACGCTCTGAAGAGGAGCGCCTGGTTAGCTTCGACGACGATGTGAAAACGTATCCGCTTATCAGGTTCCAGAAAACAAATCAAAACACCAGCATCAACCTTCACCCCATGGTCAGAAAAGGCCAGAAAGTGAAAAAGGGTGAAATCCTCTCTGAAGGGTATGCCACCCGTGATGGTGAACTGGCACTGGGAAGAAACCTGATGGTCGCCTTTATGCCCTGGAAAGGGTATAATTTTGAGGATGCCATCGTGATCTCTGAAAGAATCGTGAAAGAGGACATCTTTACCTCTATCCACATAGAAGAGTTTACCCTTGAGGTGCGTGATACCAAGCGGGGTATCGAAGAGCTTACCAACGACATCCCTAATGTCTCAACTGAAGCAACCAAAGACCTGGATGCCAACGGGCTGATCAGGATTGGTGCCGAAGTGAATGAAGGTGACATCCTGATTGGAAAGATCACTCCCAAAGGGGAGACCGATCCCACCCCGGAAGAGAAGCTGCTCAGAGCCATCTTTGGTGACAAAGCCGGTGATGTGAAAGACGCATCTCTGAAGGCACCCCCTTCAATGGATGGCGTGGTGGTAGAGAAGCGCCTCTTTACCCGTTCTGTGAAAGACAAAAAGGCCAAAGCCAAAGAGAAGCTGGAGCTGGAAAAGGTTGAAGAGGAATTCAATAAGCAAATTGTAGAGCTCAACGCAAAACTGGTCGATAAGCTGCTGGTGCTGGTTAGTGGAAAAACATCACAGGGTGTTTACAACAACTACAAGCAACTCATCATACCCAAAAAGACCAAGTTTACCCAAAAGATTCTCAACTCCATCTCCGATTTTGTCAACATCAATCCCAACAAATGGACTACTGACAAGGGGAAGAATGAGCAGATCAGGGTGCTTCTTCACAACTACAACATTGAGTACAAGAAGAAGCTTGGTGTGTACAACAGGAAGAAGTTCATTATTTCGATTGGTGACGAGTTACCGAGCGGTATAGTGCAGTTGGCGAAGGTGTATGTTGCCAGGAAGCGCAAGCTGAAGGTAGGTGATAAGATGGCCGGGCGGCATGGTAACAAAGGTATTGTAGCGCGTATTGTACGTGTAGAGGATATGCCTTTCATGGCTGACGGTACGCCGGTAGACATTGTGTTGAATCCGTTGGGTGTACCTTCGCGAATGAACCTTGGACAGATCTACGAGACTGTTCTGGGTTGGGCAGGTCTCAATCTGGGTTTGAAGTTTGCCACTCCGATTTTCGATGGTGCACACCTTGACCAGATCAACGAATATATGCGTCAGGCCGGCCTGCCTGAAAATGGCAGGGTGCAACTCTATGATGGTGAAACAGGAAACAAATTCCATCAGGAGGCCACAGTG
>SKPS01000107.1 GCA_007119395.1 Lentimicrobiaceae bacterium | reverse complement strand
TATTGGGTGCACTTGTATTGAAATATTGTGTCATCCTCCAAGGCAACGAAGCCGTGGGCAAATCCGGGCGGCAACCAGAAGATCAGACCATTGGCAGCAGAGAGCAATATCCGCTGGTGTTGACCATACCAAGGGGAACCCTTTCTTATATCCACAGCCACATCATACACAGACCCATGGGCAACCCTCACCAACTTCCCCTGTGCCATGGGAGGGTTCTGAAAATGCAAGGCCCGTATCACCCCTTTATGGGAAACCGACTGGTTGTCTTGCACAAACTTCTCCGTAAAGCCAAGTGACGACAACGCCCGGTCATTGTACGTTTCAATGAAAGAGCCACGCAAATCCTTATGCACAACAGGCTCAAAAATCAACAAGCCGGGGATATCTCCTTCTATCACACGCATGAATAAATCTCCTCAATCAGTAATACTAAAACTCTTCACCCGGTTAAATATGGATCACTTCATCGTATGCAGCAGCAACTGCTTCCATAATGGCTTCTGAGAGAGTTGGGTGCGGATGCACTGACTTGATGATCTCCTGTCCGGTTGTTTCCAGTTTCCTGGCCACCACAACTTCAGAAATCATCTCCGTAACATGCTCACCCACCATATGTGCACCGAGCCACTCACCATATTTGGCATCAAAGATCACCTTGACAAATCCCTCTTTAAACCCAGAGGCGCTTGCTTTCCCGCTGGCAGTAAAAGGGAACTTACCCACCTTTATTTCATACCCTTTCTCTATGGCCTGCTTTTCGGTCAGTCCTACGGAAGCTACTTCAGGAAGGGTATATGTACAGCCCGGGATGTTTCCATAGTCGATCGGTTCAGGGTTGTGGCCAGCGATGGCTTCTACACAGGTGATTCCCTCGTGTGAAGCCACATGAGCCAATGCCGGCCCTCTGACTATATCACCAATGGCATACACCCCCGGCACATTGGTGCGGTAGTATTCATCGGTTTTCACTTTTCCGTCTGCAGTCTCCACACCGGCATCTTCCAGTCCCAAACCTTCCAGATTAGTTGTAACCCCAACAGCGGACAACACAACCTCTGCTTCGATCACCTCCTCACCTTTCTTGGTTTTGATGGTGACCTTGCACAACTCACCTGAGGTGTCAACCGACTCTACAGAAGCTGATGTTTTCACCTTCATTCCACCTTTCTTAAAGCTTCTTTCAACCTGTTTTGAAACCTCTTCATCTTCAAAAGGGAGGATGGTTGGCATATACTCTACCAGTGTGACTTTAGTACCTATTGTTGAATAGAACCAGGCAAACTCACTGCCGATGGCACCTGAGCCTACCACCACCATAGAGGCGGGTTGCTTTTTCAGGGTCATGGCTTCACGGTAACCGATCACCCGTTTCCCATCCTGTTTCAGTCCGGTGATTTCACGGGAACGGGCTCCCGTTGCCAGAATGATATGTTTGGCTTCAAGCACCTGCTCATTGCCGCTGTCATCGGTTACCCGAACTTTTTTATCAGGTGTGAGCATCCCTGTTCCGGCAATATGATCCACTTTGTTTTTCTTGAACAGGTACTGAATCCCTTTGCTCATTCCTCCTGCCACTTCACGGCTGCGATCAACCATGGCACCCAGGTCAGGTGTCACCGCTCCCTCTACCACAACGCCATAGTTTGCGGCATGGCTGGCCATCTTGAATACCTGTGCACTTTTCAGCAACGCTTTGGTAGGGATACACCCCCAGTTAAGACAAATACCCCCCAGCTCTGAACGCTCCACTACAACGGTGCGCAAACCCAACTGTGAAGCCCGGATCGCGGCAACATAACCGCCGGGACCACTTCCAATAACAATCACATCGTAATTCATACCTGATATATCATTTTAATTTGCAATTCAATTGTTTGATATCGAGTCGGAATGCCTTGCAAACAGCAACGCAACACAACAACGGGCAAAGGTACACATTATTGAGTTGCCCACATCAGTGGCAACCACTAAAAGAGGTAATTGAGGCCTATGTAAGTGCCGGACTCCCCGTCTCTTGAATCGAATGCTCTCCCGTGATCACTGGCCAGAATAATGTTCTCGTTTAATACGATGCGCAGTCCGGCACCGGCTGTGAGATGGAGCTTCTCTGCACCGGGGTCGAAATAGAGCTCCCGCTCCTCTTCAGGCACACCATCCTTTGAGAAGTCAATCCCGCGAATCACTTGCCCCCCATCCGTGAAAAAATTCAATGCCAGGTAGATGTTTTGCTTTAAAACGACAGTGCGGTAAAACTTCCAGCGAATCTCAGCATTACCGAACACCACGGCATCACCTACCACCCGGTTGCGAACCATCCCCCTTACGTTCTTGGCACCCCCAAGCCCATCAGCCGTTACCGACGGGTTAAATGATGTAATCATATAGGGCTGCATGAAAAAAGGAGTTTTCCCGAACAGGGTGCCTTGCCCACTGACCCGGTATACAAAGGAGAGCTTCTCTTTTATCAACGTAAAATAGTGCCGGTGCGTTGCCGAAATCCTCGTAAAGCCCAAATCCCCATTGCCCAAAAACCCGGGTGCTGCAAAAAAGACAATTTCACTCCACACACCGTCCATCGGGTTGGGCTCGAAATCACGGGTGTCGTATATCAAACCCAATTTGATATTGTTCGACCATCCCCCATCTTTCTCATTATCAGGGATGATACCCCATTCAACATACTTATCATACAGCCCGGGAATATCCGGAAGAATGTCGTCACCCTCTTGCCCCTCATTCAGTCTGTCAAGGTCAACAGAAGCAACACTGTTGTGCATCAACCCCAAACCGGCAATCCACCGGAAGTCAGTCTCCCGGATAGCTCCCTGCAAGTCAACAAAAGACCGAAAGGTGTTTCGCTGATGCCGGTAAAACATCCTGCTACGGTAATCCGCATGACCCGTCTCCTCCCAGGTGGGATGGTACACCGCCTCGTATCCGTTGAAACCATAGAAATCAAGCGCCTGATCCGGTAAATAGGCCAAATCAGCAGTCAGCCGGAGACCGGGAATCAGATACTCAGAATCATAGAAAACCCTGTTGATGCCACTCCCCCTGGTATATCTTGACCACTCAAAATAGAGCGAGTGACGGTACTTGGGGTAGGTGCTGCCATCACCAAACTGGAAGAAGTTTACCACACCACCATACTGTACACCCAAGTCAGAGTTGTATGAAATCGCAGGAAGCAACCCAAACGTCAACCCCTCCTTAACCTGTTGGGAATCCTGCTCTGTTGACTCCTGTCCTTGAACAACACCAATAAAAAGACTGAAAAACAACCCGAAAATAATCAATACCAACCTGTTGTGTGTTCTCATTTTTTCCATTTCTTTCATTATAGATGCTCCCTGCGTGCAACTTTGCAACAACATGGAGAGTGATACCATTAGCAACCGATAAAAATACACAACAGAAGAATAGGTTGTATATTATTATGGTATGTTTTTCTGCCAAACATCATTTTTGCAGAACACAACCTCCTATATCCCTGTTAAAGAGATGACTTTGAGACTTCGCAGAAAAATCTGTGGGCTGACAGTGTGTCATTACCCCAAAAAGTATGATCTTTGTTTACCAAACAGATCAAAAACCCCTATTGATCATGCAAACAAAAAAAGCCGGCCTGGCAATCTTGTTTTCTTTAATGTTGATTCCTTTCCATTTACTTTACAGTTGGAACGCACATCCGCAGCTAACGGCTATGGCTGTGAGGGACAATCCGGTATGGGAGCAACATGGCCTTGTGGCGGTCACGAGTTTACAGGTCTTCCTTCAGGACACCGAGGATCACCTTGCCGGGTTTCTGATGCAGCACGAAGCGTGGGCACGGGAGAACCTTCCCCATTATGCCCCACGGCCAGACGAACTCACGTTTCAGGCCACAGGAGACCCCGATGATATTCTTACCCGCTTTTTTCATGCGATCCGGATCAATCCACAGATGGGAGTCCAACTATACCTGCAAAAGCTACCCGGTGATGATGAGCCAACGGGGGCCACGATTGGGCCCGGGCAACTGACCTCGCTGGCTGATGTCAGATCGTTTCAATACCACCACTACTACGCTGTTCAGGAGGGTGACATGGTGAATCCATTGGATGTACTGGCCACCGCAACCGACGAACCCGATTTCGGTTTTGACCTGGGTCTGTTTGAAGACAACGGGACAGCGCACGGCTTGATCTACGGATTTGGAAAACAGTCATTTGGAAACCCAAACCTGGAGTATAGCAGTCAGGCTCCATTCCATATGGGCTTCTACCACGAAGCAGGTATCTTGTATAGGGCTGGCCCCTTCTTGAGAAGAACCTGGATCGACCACAGGATTTTCCTCTACAAAGCCCTCTCTGAGTTCGCTTTTCAAAACAATCAGCCCTATTGGGGGTGGCGCTTTATGGGGTGGGGGATGCACTACGTGGGGGATGTTTCGATGCCTTACCATATGAAACCCCTTCCCGGTGTGAGCACCTGCAGGATGATCAGAATCAACACTCTCGCCATACTGGGTATGCCACGCGCCAGAAACAATGCTGTTCAACTGGTGTCAAACAGGCATACTGTTTTTGAGGCATTGCAGCTTGAACTGACCTTGAATACTCCTGAACAGCAACATCTCGATCATCCGTTTCTGGCAGCGCTCTCAACGCCAGCAGAGTTGGCAACGTATGATCTGGACTTTTTATGGAATCACGCCTCCGCCGAATCGGCAGCAGCGGCTGTGCAAGTCGACAACACCCTGGCCCGAAACATGCCCCACCGCCTGGTGCACAACCCCAATGTGGAAGTGGCTGAGATGGAAAATCTCTACAGCCTTTCTGTGATAATTGTTGAAGAGAAAGGAGTGGAAGCATTGGATGAATTGACCAATGTGCTTGCAGAAAGACTCAAGCATTACAGTTACCATGTAAACAGCTATCTGAACACCATTCATGCTACATTAAACCGGATAGAGTGATTCCGGGGATTTATCTAATTTTACCATCATAAACTATTGACATGAACAGACACTCCAGACGATTTATGAAGTTGCTTGTGATTTTATTTCTGATAAGCATTTCTCAATATGCCTCCGGAGGTCAGACACCCGCACTGCATCAGGCAGCGGCTGAAGGGGATCTCCGAATGGTGCGGCAGATTCTTCAGCAGCAGCCCACCATTGACACGTTGGATCGTTTGCAGCAGACTGCTCTTATGGTCGCCGCTGCCAACGGGCATCTCCGAGTAACCAGGTTTCTGGTGCGCCGCAACGCAGACCTCCACAGGAAAAACTTTATGGGCGAAACCGCCCTGATGCTGGCTGTGCAAAACGGCCAGACCAATATGGTGAAATGGTTGCTACGAAGAGGAGGCAAACCAAACGATACCGACAACAAAGGGTGGACTGCCTTGATGCTGAGCACTTCTGTTGAGATCAGTCAACTGCTCATCAAACATGGAGCAAATGTGAACCATCATGTAGAGGGTAAAGGATATACCCCTTTGATGGTTGCAGCCGAAGAGGGGCATGCCGCATTGGTGAAACTGCTCCTCAGTAACGGCGCCAACAAAATTTTGACCGATATCAATGACCGGTGCGCTGCACACTTTGCCCGTGAGCAAGGGCATATGCAGGTGCTGGAGATATTACAATAACCGTTAAACATCAATCTGTAATGAGAAAAGTTACTTTCAACGACCCCAAAAGAGTTCATGACGTGATAAAAAACTGCCAGGTGTGCTATATCGGCATGGTGGATCCTGAAGGCAAACCCTATGTTTTGCCTTTCAACTTCGGACATGAGTCGGGAACCATCTATCTGCATTCTGCAGGCGTTGGAAAAAAGATCGATATTTTGCGACAGAATCCGGAAGTATGTATCGCTTTCAGCACCGACCACCAGCTCAAGTTCACCAACGAAGAGGTAGCATGCAGTTACAGTATGCGATTTCGCAGTGTACTGGCTTTTGGCAAGGTTGTTTTTATTGAAGATCCTGAAGAGAAGCAGCGCATTTTAAACATCATCATGCGACAGTATACAGGGCGCGATGACTATGAGTACAACATGCCTGCTGTGATGGATGTTTGTGTTTACAAGGTTGATGTAGAAGAGTTTACCGGAAAAGAGTCTGGCTTTTAGTGGCGAGCCACCAGATGATCCACCCACCAGCGATTCCCCACATGGCACCTACGATGATATCAGCGGGGTAGTGCACTCCGAGGTATATCCGGCTGTAACTGACCACACCGGCCCACCCGTACAATGCGTATCCCAACCACGGGATGCGGTGCTTAAAGGCGCGCGCCATCAGGGATGCAAAACCAAACGTATTGGCGGCATGTGAAGAGATAAAGCCATATTGCCCACCGCAGCGGTTATTCACTATGTGCACGAGCTCCTGCAACAGTGGCTCATGGCATGGGCGAAGCCGTTCAAACACATTTTTAAAAAGGTGAACTGAGCCCAAATCAGTGAAGGCCAGTGTTAAAAGAGCTGCCGCCACCCATATCCAGGCGCGGTAACGAAAGTAATAAATCAACAAACCCATGATGACCGCATAGAGGGGCACCCAGGTCATTTTCGCTGAGATCACCACCATAACCGGGTCAACCAGGTGATGGTTGAGCCCGTTAAGAAACAAAAACAAGTTGGTATCAAGTTCATTCAGAAATTCTATCATGACCAATTCTCTTGATTAAGTGCTGCCCACAACATGTCTTTCATTTT
>SKPS01000259.1 GCA_007119395.1 Lentimicrobiaceae bacterium | reverse complement strand
TTGTTTTTTGGTGAGGCGAAGTTAATAAACTTTCATGATTTCATTGGCGATTCTTTCGCCATCGATGGCGGAGGAGGCTATCCCTCCGGCATATCCGGATCCTTCGCCTGCGGGGTACAGGTTCTCAAAATTCAGGCTATGCAGTTTTTGTGGGCATCGTGGTATTCGTACAGGCGAAGAGGTGCGTGATTCGACGCCTGTTAAAATGGCCTGTTCAGTAACAAAGCCTTTCATTTTTTTATTAAAATGATGCAGTGCTTCTGACAGGCGATCCACTATCTGTTGCGGCAGCAATTGGTGCAGTGGTGCACTTTGAATGCCCGGTTGATAAGAAGTAGCTGGCAGTGTGTTTGAGCAGACTTTGTTCAGGAAGTCAGTGACTCTTTGTGCGGGTGCTTTTAATGAGAAGTTGCCTCCCACGTTCATCAGGCCTTCCAGCTCTTCTTGTAACGCAAGCCCTGCCAGTGGGTTCATCGGGTCGTATTGATGCAGGTCATCCAAAGAGATTTCTGTTACAAAGCCGGAATTGGCAAAGGGGGAATTTCGTTGGGAGTTCGACATACCATTGACCACAACCTGGTTTTGTTGCGTTGTGGCCGGCACAATGATACCACCGGGGCACATACAGAATGAGAACACGCCTTTACCGTTTACTTGTGTGGCAAGTGAATATGTTGCTGCCGGGAGCAATGGATCAGGTTTTTTCGCATGATACTGAATCGAGTTGATAAGCTGTTGCGGGTGTTCAATGCGCACTCCCAGTGCGAAAGGTTTGGCCTCCACAGGCCATCCCATTTGGTGAAAATAGTGGTACAGGTCTCTGGCCGAATGCCCGGTTGCCATGATAAAGGCAAGTCCGGAGAAACGATTGCCATGCTGATCAATAAATGACGTCACCTTGTTGCCACTGTATTCTATGGAAGAGAGCCGGGTGCCAAAATAGATTTCACCGCCATGCTGGAGAATGGTTTCCCTGATGGCATTGATCATCGGCAGTAGCTTATCGGAGCCGATATGGGGATGCGCATCAACAAGAATATTGTTTGAAGCTCCGTGGTGCACCATCATGTTCAGGATACGCCTTACATCCCCTCGCTTGGTGGATCTGGTATACAGCTTTCCGTCGGAAAAGGTGCCGGCTCCTCCTTCGCCAAAACAGTAGTTTGAGTCGGGGTTTACCTTGTGCTCCCTGTGTATTCTTGCTATGTCACGTTTCCGGTCACTCAGCGTCTTCCCCCTGTCGAGCAGAATGGGCTTGTAGCCCGCTTCCAGTAAGCGCAATGCAGCAAATAAACCGGCCGGTCCAGTGCCTGCTATCACGACCCTTTTTGAAGGTGAAGCGTTCAAAAAACGAAACGGACTCGACCATGGCGAAGGTTGGTCGGGGTGGGTATACACCTTAATGCGTAATCGGATCCAAACAGGGTGTCTTCGGGCATCAATGGAACGACGCAAGGTTTCAATGTGATGGATCTGTTCAGAAGGGATACCCAACCTACCGGCTACATGCTTCCGAAGCTGCACAGAATGGGCAGCCGTGGCAGGCCTTACCGATACCTCTGCTTCATAGATCATAAAGAGAGGTGTTTAGCCCTCAAAGGTGAATGAGAGCATGTAAATTTTTGAATTGAGCTTTCGAATGTCTCCGGTGAAAATATTCTGTTCCCTTACCAGCAGGTCATTCATCCCAAACGACCGTTTTAACTCAATGCCAAATTTGAAATAGGGGAGATAAAAGTCAAAACCAACACCCAGGTCAAGAGAAAAATCATGGCGTCGGAGCTTGACAATAACATCTTCGGTCTGCTCTGTTTTGCCTGCCTGTGACGCCAGGTCCAGTGCATACCTTGTGCCTCCTACCACATATGCACTGAAGTTGTTTAGTCGCCATGACCTGAACTTCACCGACAGAGGGAATTCAAGAAAGGTTGACTCAATCTGCTTAACATTCACATAGGAGCTGTCGGCATGCCTGATTCGGTAATGAAGAGAACGCTCTCCAAACGCCAGAATGGTGGCAAGCCTTAAATGGACGTGATTGCGGACCCTTTTATTGGCCAATATGCCGATCTGAAACCCGTAATTGGGATAGCTGTTCAAGGTAAACAGTGAATCGTGAGGATAAATCACATGATCAGGGTGCACTACGAAGTCCATGCTGTTGAAACCAACTAAAAAACCGAAGTAATAAGAACGAAACAGAAAGGTTTCCAGGTTTTCGGGAAGTTCACGCTGGGCATGTACTGCCGGGGCGGAAAGCTTGATGAAAAGCAAGGTTAACACTATATACTTCAGTACTTTACCAGTCATTCCAGTGCGTTGTTGTTTTGTTCTTAACGGCAAAGAACATGTTTTATTTCGTAGGGTTGTTACTTTGACTTCATTGGGGCAAAAGTAGGAAATTTCAGTTGAAATGAGCATGGATTATTCAGAGATGTGCACCGTTTTGGGGTTGAAAGTTTTTCTAACCCGATTGCTATGGTACTGGCAGGTGGGGATAAATTGAAACAGAAGCTTGATCCGGTTTATCAAAAAAAATCTTCATATTTGCATAATGCTCAAACAAAGCTGTATCATGCTGATGAATAATCAGGTTAGAAAACAATAGAGTGATAAATAATTCCATTTGATGAATAAAGATCAGATTATAGTAGCACTTCAGCGTCGCGGATTTGATGCTTTTTGGGCACAACATAAAGAGGATGCATTGCAGATGTTGCTTGATGGCATCACATCAGGAAGCAGTGTGGGCTGGGGTGGTTCTGTCACATTGAATCAGGTGGGTGTCAAAGAGGCATTGCAACAGCGGGGTGATGTAAAGTTACTGAACCGTGACGAGGCAATTGATGCTGCAGACAAGCACAGGATCCAGGTGGCTACCTTTGGGTGTGATTACTATTTAATGAGCACCAGTGTATTGACTGTCGATGGGTTGCTGGTGAACATCGACGGGATGGGCAACCGTTTGGCGGCGCTGATGTATGGCCCCCGGGTTGTGTATGTTGTGGCCGGGGTGAATAAGATCTGTGCCAACGAAACGGAGGCATTGGACAGGGTGCGCAACATGGCTGCGCCGGCCAACGTGAAGCGGCTTGAAAGAGATACACCGTGTGCTGCTTCCGGAAGATGCCATGACTGTCTGGTTGATGACTGTATCTGCAGCCACATCGTGATTACCCGAAGGGCATGGGTGCCAAAAAGAATACGGGTCATTCTGGTGAATGAAACGCTGGGGATATGACGTCAAAGGACAATACCCGAACTCCGTTTCGCTTCTCTCCTGAGGAGTTTGCCGGTGCCATTGGTGATTTCGGCACCATCATACCCCTTGTTCTCGGCGTGGTGCTGGTTTCCGATCTCCATCCCGGTCATGTACTCCTCTTTGTGGCTTTGGCGTATATCATCACCGGCGTGTACTACCGGCTACCGGTACCTGTGGAGCCTATGAAGGCGATTGGTGCCATTGTGATCGCAGGAGAGCTTACCCATGGGGAGATTGTAGCTTCCGGCCTAATCGTTGGTGTGCTTTTTCTGATGTTGGGATTTTTTCGAAGCATGAAGACCTTTCAGCGACTGATACCCAAAAGCGTCATCCATGGCATCCAGCTCGGACTGGCGCTTATACTGCTCAGAACTTCGTACGACTTCATCACGCTTGATCCCGGACCTGCTATGGTCGGCGTATTGGTGGTGGTGGTGTTTTTGTTGATGAAACGGTTTCTTCGTGTGCCTGATGTTGCTGCGCTGGTGCTGATTGTGATGGGGGTTGTCTGGGGTTTGGTTGCCCGGGGAGGTGCTCCGCCACCGGACCTGATTCCGATGCCCAAATTGATCATCCCTTCGCTCTCAGAGTGGATGTCAGGCTTTTGGGAACTGGCAGTGCCACAGGCCCCCTTGACCCTGACCAATGCCATACTGGCCACTTCTCTGCTGTTTCATGATATGATGGGGAAGGATGTGCAGCCCGACAGGCTGGCGAAGAGTACCGGTGTGATGAATATTATATCCGTCCCTTTGGGTGGATTTCCGATGTGTCATGGAGCGGGAGGTCTGGCTGCCCAGTACCGCTTCGGGGCGCGCACCGGCGGCTCAAACATCATCAGTGGACTCATCCTTCTGCCGGTGGCTGTCTGGTTTTCCGGCAGCGACCATGTGGCACTGATCTCTTATGGTATCTTCGGAGCAATGCTCCTCTTTGTGGCAATTGAACTGGGCAAATATGCGTTCCGCACCCAATCGGTTATCGTGACAGTCTCCATGGCGGCAATGGCGTTTTTTGCCGGGTTCGCCGTGGCATTCGTTGTGGGGATGGGGCTGCATTGGGGGATGAGGAGGATTGGGTGATTGTTGATTGCTGATTATTTGCTTGATTTGATGAATCAGCGCTGGGGGTGTTGTTCCCGGGAAGCTCACATCCGTGCATCGGTGGCAATATTTTTAGCCACGGATGCACCGATGAGGTTATCCATGGAACGCAGATGACGCAGATCGTTCGCGATTATCAATGAATTTTTTCTGAAACCGGCCTCGGTTTTATTTCACAGAGGAACAAGGAGATCAAAGAGAGTTTCACAGAGCTGGCAAACATACGATCTAAACCCCCTCACCTTCCTCAACTGTCTCAACCTTTTAGCCAGTTTAGGGAGTTTAGGTGGTTTAGGAGGTTTAGGGAGTTTAGGGGTGACACGTTGCCAACGATAATCTAAACGTACTAAACTGCCTCAACATCTCAACTATTCCCTATCTTTACGCGCAGAACAAAACCCACATTGCAACCATGACAACACCTGAAGATACGAGAACCATTGACTACGAAATCCGGGAGGCGACCTCGGCCGATTTTCCGGTAATCATTGAGCTGATCAGGGAGCTGGCTTTATACGAGAGGGCGCCTGAGAAGGTGACAAACAGTGTGGAGCAGATGGAACAGGAGGCAGATCTGTTCCGGTGTGTGCTGGCGGTGGATGCCACCGGCAGGGTGCTGGGGATGGCGTTGTGGTTTTACGCCTACTATACCTGGGTAGGGAAGTCGCTGTACCTGGACGATATTTACGTTCGTGAGGAGTCCCGTGGTTACGGCATTGGCGGGGCACTGCTCAAACGTGTTTTTGCTGATGCACGCGAGAATGGCTGCAAACGGGTGCGGTGGCAGGTGCTCGACTGGAACGAACCGGCCATTGAGGTGTACAAGCGTTATGGCGCTGAAATCGACAGCGAATGGCTCAACTGCAGCTTCGACCGGCAAGGGATCAACCTTTTCCCGGAATGAAATAAACCACTACTTTAGCACTCAGAAACGGAACAGGACTGCCGCAAAATGTGGCGGAGCCGGTTGACAAACATAGGCTATGCTGTTTAACTCATTCATATTCTTCCTGTTTCTGGGGGTAGTACTCCCCATCTTCTTCTCCTTGCGCACCAAAACGCAAAAAAACACCTTCCTGGTTTTAGCCAGCTATTTCTTCTACGGTTACTGGGACTGGCGCTTTTGCGGACTGCTCATGATCTCAACCCTCACCGATTTTGTGATCGGACAGGCCATTCACAACAGCAACCGTGAACGGGTTCGGAAAATGTATCTGGTGGTGAGCCTACTGGTGAACCTTGGTATTCTCGGGTTTTTCAAGTACTTCAACTTCTTTGCAGAGAGTTTTCAGCACGCCTTCAGAATGTTTGGCGCTGAGCTCGATTACCTGCACCTGCACATTATCCTCCCGGTGGGCATCTCATTCTATACCTTTCAAACACTATCCTACTCCATCGATATCTACAGGAGAAAGATTGCCCCCACCCGTAACCTGATCGATTTTGCCCTGTTTGTCTCCTTCTTTCCACAGTTGGTTGCCGGACCCATAGAGCGGGCTGCCAACCTGCTGCCCCAGTTGTCACGCAGGCTTCACCCTTCACGGGAACAGACCCAAAAGGGTGTGGTGCTGATCGTATCGGGGTTGTTCAGAAAGGTGATGATTGGCGATGCGGCCGGCAAATATGTGGACCATATCTTTGGCAACGTGCATCTGTACCGCTCTGATGAGCTGATCTTTGCCCTGGTGCTGTTTTCAGTGCAGATTTATGCTGATTTTTCTGGTTATAGCCACATGGCCCGGGGTGTTGCCAAGTTGCTTGGTGTAGAGATCATAAAGAACTTCGAGCAGCCTTATCTGTCGGCCAACATCACGGAGTTCTGGCGGCGATGGCACATCAGCTTGTCGTCGTGGCTGAAGGACTATCTGTATCTCTCTTTGGGAGGGAACAGAAGAGGGCGGTTGCTGACATACCGCAACCTGATGGTCACCATGTTGCTCGGGGGGTTATGGCACGGAGCGAGCTGGAATTTCGTGGTTTGGGGTGGCTTGCATGGGCTTTATCTGGCACTCCACAAGGTGCTGCTCCGGGGGCGCAAACCGGCAACCGGTAACCGGTCACCCAAAACATTTGCGGGATGGAGCCGGTTCCTGGCGGGCATTGTGTTTACCCAAATGCTGGTATTGATCACCTGGCTCTTTTTCCGCTCCGCAAGCTGGGATACCACCATGCTCTATCTTGAACAGCTGATACAGTTTCAAACCGGGGAATATACCCTGCAGTTGCTGGGTATCATGGCGGGGTTTGTCTCTATGGTTCTCTTGCTGGATGTGCTGGAGTACCGCAGCGGGAAGCACACCTTTATGTTGCAGCTTGCCAACGCCCCGTTCCGATGGGGGATCCTTGC
>SKPS01000069.1 GCA_007119395.1 Lentimicrobiaceae bacterium | reverse complement strand
GACAACCATCAGATCTCCGACAGAAAATCCGGGCCGCATGCCGCCAGCCGCATTTGAGATAAACAAAGTGGATACGCCAAGCATCTTCATTACCCTTACCGGTAACCCCAGCACCTCCATCGAGTACCCTTCATAATAATGAAAGCGACCGTCGAGGATCATCACTTCGCGATTTTCATATTGACCGAACAGCATCTCCCCGTGATGCCCCTTTACTTCCGGTACCGGGAAACCGGGAATCTCACGGTAGGAAAATCGATGGGAAATATCTGCTTCTTCCGCCAACTTGTGCAGTCCGCTGCCCAGAATAATGGCGATGTCAGGTGTCTGAGTTATTCTCTTTCGAATCCAGCTTGTAGACTTTTTTATCGTTTCTAACATAATCTTTTATCACTTTGTCGAAATCATGCCCTTTGATGTGTGGGTGGAAAGCAAACGCTATGGGTATATAGTAAACAGGGTACCCTTTCAGCAAATCGAAGGTCTTCTCTTTGCGAATTCTGGCAGCATCTTTCTCAGTGGTTACGATGATCTTGTTTTTGGTGAAAAGATCGTCGTATGCCTTTAAAATCTTGTGTATGTCGTTTGTTCTGTATCGGTAATGATCAGGGAAGCGGATTTCAGCCACTTCTGAGCACATATCAGAGAGATAAGCCTTGAGCGGTGATGGGTTTGCGATTCCTGTAAAAAGCACCACAGTATTGATGTGGTTTTTGCTGAATTGGGGTGTGGCATCAGGGTGCAATGGCACCAGGTTGCCGTAGGTAATATAAGAAAAGTAGAGCAATTGTTTTTCTCCTGGTTTCAGGCTGTTTCTGATTAGTTTTTCTGAGATCGGAGAGTGAACAGCGGGAGATTTGGTTACCACGATTATGTCTGCCCGTTTGCTGTTTTTCGCATGCTCACGCAGTTTGCCCACCGGTAACAGAAAACCTTGGTTGTAAAGACTGGTATATTCTGTTAGCAGAATGGATAGTCCAGGAGTTAGAGACCGGTGCTGAAACCCGTCGTCGAGCAGGATGCAATCGGGTGGAGGATTAAGAGAAAGTAACTTTCTGATACCCCTTACACGATTATGGTCAACAGCAACCGTCACATCTGAAAACTTCGAAGCAAGTTGCTGGGGTTCGTCACCAACAAGCCGTGCATTGGTGTTGTGTGATGCAACATAGAAACCCCTTGTACGTCGACGGTACCCTCTGCTGAGCACAGCCAAACGGTGCTCATTGCCAAGCAATGAGACAAGATACTCCACAAAGGGTGTTTTGCCTGTTCCACCAGTACTGAGGTTGCCTACCACGATCACTGGGTGCTTAAATGATACAGACCGAAACACCCCGGAATCGTAGAGCCAGTTTCTGCAGCGAACAGCAAGGCCATACAACAGCGCAAATGGGAACAACAAAAAGCGTAGTGCTAAAATATTCATAAGATGCACCAAAATTATAGTTTATTTACTCAACTGACAACCCCTGGCAATTGATTTTGTACGTAAATTGACGCTCTTTGGTTTGGTTTTGACAAAGGAATATGTGTATTTTGGACTTTTGCAGGACCACAAAAACTGATAAAGTATTATCTTTGGAGAAAATTATTGCAAAACAATGTAGTGAGGCTATGAAAATAGAGGCGATTGTAAAACATCTTGAGCAGATGGCTCCTCCTTACTTAAAAGAGGAGTATGACAATGTGGGTTTGCATACCGGAACGTTGCAACAAGAGACTGATGGTGTGTTGATCACACTTGATGTAGATGAGCGGATCGTTGATGAGGCAATCGAATTAAACTGCGGGCTGATCATCACGCACCATCCATTGGTTTTCGGTTCACTTAAGCGCATCACCGGTCGTACCATGCAGGAGAGATGTTTGATCAAAGCCATACGGAATGATATTGCTATCTACGCTATCCATACCAACATCGACAATGCTGCTCTTGGTCTTAACCACGCTTTGGCTACTCTGTTGGGTGTGAACAATCCCAATGTGTTGCTTCCGGGGGTGAACAAGATGAGCAAAGTGGTCACATTTTGTCCGCCAGACCATTCTGACCGTGTGATGGCAGCCATGTCTGCGGCGGGTGCCGGGCACATCGGAAACTATGATATGTGCAGTTTTCAGACTGAAGGAAGAGGGACATTCCGAGCATTGGAAGGGGCAAATCCCTACGTGGGTGAGCTGGATGCATTGCATGGTGAAACTGAGCTGCGCATTGAGATGATCACTCCTTCAGCAATCGTTCCACATGTTGTTGAAGCGATGAAAAAGAGCCACCCATATGAGGAGGTTGCCTATGACGTGATACCGCTGTCGAATCCCGACCTTACAACCGGCTCCGGAGCTTTTGGAGAGATATCCAAGCCCATTGGAGAAGAGGAGTTTATACAGATGGTGAAAGAGAAACTCAATGTGCCTGTTGTCAGGCATACAGAGCACCTTGCCCGGCCCATCAACCGATTGGGGGTTTGCGGAGGGAGTGGGGCATTCCTGATACAGCATGCCATTGACAGGAAACTGGACGTATTGGTGACTGCTGATGTTAAATACCATCAGTTTGGTGAGGCCTCAGGGAAAATACTGTTGATAGATGCGGGTCACTACGAGACAGAAATTTTGGTAACCAGTATGATAAGAGATGAAATCCGAAAAAAATTCCCTACTTTTGCATGCCACATTACAAAACGGAACACGAACCCTATAAGGTATTCATAAACAACAGTATATATAATTATGGCAAAGGAAGAAACAACACAGGCAAAAGAGATATCGGTAGAGGATCGACTGATTGCGTTGTACAGTTTGCAGAAAATTGATTCGCAGATTGACCGGATTCGGATCGTACATGGCGAACTTCCGCTGGAGGTTGAGGATTTAGAGGATGAGATTGCCGGGCTTGAGACCAGGCTGAGCCGCAACAAAGAAGAGATTGCTGAGATTGAGCTGGCTGTGAAGGAGAAGCGTGAGGCCATCAAGCAGAGTGAGCAATTGATCAAGCGTTATGAGGAGCAGCAAATGAATGTTCGCAACAACCGTGAATACGATTCGCTGAGCAAAGAGATCGAGTTTCAGGGGCTTGAGATTCAATTGTATGAAAAGAAAAACAAGGAGCATCAAGCCTATATCGCCACCAAAAAGTTGGCAGTGGAAGAGGCTGAGCAGTTGTTGAAAGACCGGAAAGAAGATTTGGTGATCAAACAAAACGAGTTGACCGATATTGTGGCTGAAACGGCCAAAGAGGAAGAGGTGTTGATCAAGCTTTCCGAAGAGTACAGCAAGCATATCGACGATAGATTGCTTTTGGCGTATAGCCGGATTCGAAAAAATGCTCAGAATGGCCTTGCCGTAGTGATGGTTGAGCGAGATGCCTGCGGAGGCTGCTTTAACAAGATTCCCCCACAACGTCAGTTGGATATCAGAATGCATAAAAAGGTGATCGTTTGTGAATACTGTGGTCGTATTCTTATCGACAACGAGATCGATGAGATTGTTACACACAGGTTGGAGGAAGCTTTGAAGTAGCAGAGGGTACTTTGTTAAGCTCGCCAAAAACTGCACGATTTTTGCAGTAAATCTTGTAACACCACCAATACTCAACGACTATGAAAAGAAGATTACCGATCATGCTGGTTACATTGTTTTTTGCCTATTGTGCTGCCGCACAAAGCCTTGGATTGTCATGGAAAGAGGGTCCGATCAGCAATGGACAAACGCTGGACGTTTCTGTGCATGTTAACTCCATGGTGGAAGTTGGGGTGTATGTCCAGAATACCAGCTCACAACCTGTAGAATTCAAAGTGAGGAAACAGGATGTTTATCTTGTGAGCGGTGCACACGATACCTATTGTCTTGGTGGCAATTGCTTTCCGGGCAATGTCCCTGTGACACCATCGTCTGTGGCACTGGCACCCATGGAGTCAGACTCTTCCTTTACCGGCGATTACTACCCCTCTGGAAACGAAGGTGTCTCTGTGATACGGTATACCTTCTTTAATGCAGATAACCAGGATGACACCGTCTCTGTCACGATCAGGTATTCAGGTGCCCTCGGATTAACCCAAACCGATGACCCCGCCAGGATTCTCTCCAACCCTTATCCCAATCCTGCTTCAGATAGGGTGTTCTTTGATTACGAAAATAATCCAACCGGTGTACAGCGACAAATCATCATACGTGACATGACCGGTCGTGTGGTAAGAGAAGTTATCATCCCCTCAGGTCAAGGTGTGCTTGAAGTTGACTTGTCCGGGATTGATTCCGGGATACACTTTTATACACTGCTTGATGGTCAACGGGTCGTGTTTACGCGAAAGCTGATCGTCAAACGTTGATTATGAACATGTTTTAACAAAAAAGGGAAGAGCTCTGGTATTTATCTCAGGGTTCTTTCTTGTTTAGTAAGGGTTCTTTCATCTGAAATCACTTCGTTTGATGTTGCATCCGTTTCCTCAGAATATTTTGGTTGTTGTTCAGCGACTGTTAGTAGTGGCATGCTGTGCAATACTTGTGATGGTCTCTGAAGAGGCTGAGGCACAAAGAAAGGTTCAGTGGATCTATTCTGATTATGTTGAATATGATGAAGCCCAATTTGGGCGAGTCAGGCGTGCCATAGGATCTGTGCAGTTCAAACATGAAGGCACTTACCTGTTTTGTGATTCAGCTTATTTTTATGAAGAGACCAATGTGATTGAGGCGTATTCCAATGTGCATATGAAAGAGTCTGACACCTTGAATCTCTTCTGTCAGTTTTTACGCTACAACCCGGAAACGGCAATCGCTTTTGCGCGGGATGAAGTGGTACTGGTTGATCCGCAGATGTCTTTAACCACTGACGAATTATGGTACAACCTTCGTTCAGGTGTTGCCTGGTATGATAAGGGGGGGGTGATCGTGAGCCGAAACAATACCCTGACAAGTAGAAAAGGTCACTATTTTTCAAAAGAGAAGCGTTTTGAGTTTGTTGATGAAGTGGAGTTGGATCACCCGAGGTTTATTTTAACATCGGACACCTTGCATTATAACACAGAGACTGAGGTGGCAACGATCTTTGGTCCGACCAGAATCATTGGTGAGGAGAACAATCTGTATAGCGAGAGAGGAATCTATTACACACAGAACGATTTTGCCTTGTTGTGGAAGAACAGTTGGGTGACCCATGAGGAGTCAAAGTTATATGGCGACAGCATTGTCTACGATGGTGATCGCTCGTTTTCAGAAGCATACCGTAATGTGATATTGTTTGATACCGTAGGGCAATACATCATGGGTGGTCATTATGGAGAGTACGATGAGGCGGCAGGGTACTCATTCCTTACGGACAGTACTTGGGCGGTTTTTATTGACAACACTGACTCTTTGTCGCTTCATGCTGACACGCTGTACCTTGTCTTTGACTCACTGCAGGAGGGGCGTTTGTTTATGGCGTATTATGGGGTTCGTTTTTTCAGAGACGATCTGCAAGGGGCTTGCGATTCATTGGTGTATGATTTCGCTGACTCAGTTCTTACCATGTTTCATGCGCCTGTTGTATGGTTTGGGCGAAACCAGATCACTGCTGATACCATATGGATGTTGTTTCAGGAGGAGGAGCTCCGCATGATGCAGATGGAGGGTGCAGCATTCATTATTACTGATGACCGGGGAGATCAGTATAATCAGGTGAAAGGGATAGGAATCACAGCACATTTTTCGGAGGGTGAGTTGCGGGAGATGTTTGTTCATAGTAATACGGAGACCTTATATTACGTACGTGATGATGATGAGGCCTTGATCGGGATTGACAAGGCAGTAGCTGATCGGCTGCGGATGGAATTTGAAGAGGGGGAGATTGTGCTGATCGTTTATATTACGCGACCTGTAGGCACCACTTATCCTGTAGATGAAGTGAGTCAGGATGACCGGAGGTTACGGGGGTTTTTGTTACGACATGATGAGCGGCCGGCCTCTCGTGATGACATCTTCCGGCGATGAAGCCGAAACAGGCAAGAGATTTTCAGGGGGATTTCAAGCAAAGTCTATTCACGAAAAGTACGGCGGATAGGTTGTTTTTAGGTGCTATTTGTTTTTCCTTCCGAAAATGCTGAAGTGAACGTACCGGCCCGGGTTTTCGTTGATGTCTCTGATCAGCTCTTTCAGTGAGGCTGATGAGGCTTCGAGTTCTCTGTACAATTGTTCGTCGTTGATTAAAAGCGACAGAGTGCCATCACCAGTGTTGATTTTGTCAATGATGGTGGCCAGATCAGAAAGCACCTGGTCTGCAGTATGGAGTGTGTTGGCAAAATCTGTCTTTGCCAATGAGTCGGAGACGGCCGATGCGTTGTTTATGATGTGTGTAATTGCTTCATTGTTTTTTTCCAGGTTGGCGGTGATGGATTCAACGTTTTCAAAGATTTTGGCCAGGCGATTGGTTTGTGCTGTAACGAGCCCATCGATGGTGTAGGTGGTGTTTTTCAGCAGGTCAATGGAGCCTCTGATGCTCTCCATCGCTCTGGTTAGGTTAGTTCGGGATTCTTCATTGAAGACGGCGCCAATGACGGCGAGTACCGTATCTAAGGATAGCATCAGGTTTTCCGCTTTCTTTTTGACGGGCAGCATTTCAATACCGAACTGTTCCTGCAGTGAAGTTGCTACGGCCGATCTCAGCGTGTCATGATTTTGAGCTACAATATCTGATGAGCCGAGATGTATATTGATCATACTTGATCCGAGGAGACTGGTCTCAATGACAGCTCTGG
>SKPS01000138.1 GCA_007119395.1 Lentimicrobiaceae bacterium | reverse complement strand
TTTTGGGTAAGGAGCAGTGCTTCAGGTTTCTCTTTCAGTTGGTTTTGAATGATTCTGTTGAGGGTTGGGTTTTCCGGCTTGGTGCTTTTGGTGCTTTTAGCGAATGGGTTGGTCAATAGATACCGCAGCCACGATTTTTTGCCAGATTTCATCAGGAAGTCTTTCAGGTCTGCTGACTGCACATCACCTACGGCGATCTGGTAATAGAAGTTCACCGGACTTTTGATTCTGAGGAACTCCATAAACGCTTTCTCTGTGGCGTGGTCATGTTCCATTTTCAGCTCCTCAAACATCTTTTTCAGCAGATGTTTCCCTTTTTCAACCTGCTTTTTTCGCTCCTCTTTCAGGGCATCTTTGATTTGTGATTTGGCCCTGGCTGTGGTCACAAAATCGAGCCACTCTTCACTGGGTGTTTGCACTTTGGAGGTGATGATTTCCACCTGATCACCACTCTTCAGGGTGTGGTTCAGGGGCACCAGCTTAAAGTTGACTTTCGCTCCGATGGCCTTGTTTCCGATCTGGGAGTGTATTGAGTAAGCAAAATCGAGTACGCAGGCGTTGAAGGGCATAGAACGCAGTTCCCCTTTGGGGGTAAAAACATAAATCTCATCTGAGAAAAGGTTGAGCTTGAAGTCGTCGAGGAAATCCAGGGCGTTTTGATCAGGGCTTTGCAGCAGTTCCCTGATCTTATTCAACCATTGATTCAGCCCGCTGTCGGCCTCATCTTCCCCTTTGTATTTCCAGTGTGCAGCGTACCCTTTTTCAGCAATTTCATCCATCCTTTTCGTGCGAATCTGCACTTCAACCCATCTCCCTTCATTCCCCATAACGGTGGTGTGGAGTGATTCATATCCGTTGGCTTTCGGAATCGACAACCAGTCGCGAAGCCTGTCTTGCCGTGGCTTATAATGTTTGGTGACGAGGGTGTACACCCTCCAGCAATCCACTTTTTCACGCTCAAAGGGGCTGTCTAAAATAATACGTACCGCGAAAATGTCGAACACCTCTTCAAAAGGGATCGACTTCTTTTTCATTTTGCTGTAAATGGAGTGGATCGACTTGGTTCGTCCGATCAGGGAGTGTTGAATGCCTGCTTGTTTCAGCTCTTTTTTAATGGGGCTGACAAATTGCTGGATATAAAGTTTCCTTTCGGCTTCTGTTTCTGCGAGTTTCTTTTCGAGGGTTTTATAGATATCGGGTTCGGTATACTTCATGGCCAGGTCTTCCAGTTCGCTTTTGATGGCGTAGAGTCCCAGTCTGTGGGCCAGTGGTGCAAAGAGGTAAGTTGTTTCGGAGGAGATTTTCAGTTGTTTTTCGATCGGCATCGAATCGAGGGTTCGCATGTTGTGCAGTCTGTCGGCCAGCTTAATCAGAATCACCCGTACATCATCAGATAGTGTTAGCAGGATCTTTTTGAAGTTCTCTGCCTGGCTGCTGGCATTGGGGTTTTCGAAGATGCCTGAGATTTTTGTGAGGCCATCGATGATTTTTGCGATTTTGGTACCGAAACGTTGTTCCACATCTGCGATTGTGTAGTCGGTGTCCTCAACCAGGTCATGTAGCAGTGCACAAATTACGGAGGTGGGCCCCAGCCCGATTTCGTGTGCGGAGATGATGGCCACTTCTATGGGGTGCAGGATGTAGGGCTCACCGCTGCGGCGGCGCATCCCATTGTGTGCATCAACAGACCACCGGAAAGCCTTGCGGATCATCCTTGTGTCCTCTCGGCTCTTGCTACGCGTTACCCTGAGCAAGGTGCGGTAACGATTCAGTATCTCCTGATCCTCCTGTTCCGTGGTGAGCTTGTATGCCATAAAAATAATTTGCTTTCTCCTGTTGCGCAAAGATAAAATCTTTCAGGCAATCAAGCATTCAAATATTTTCTATCTTTGAACCAAATCTTAACGTCATGAAGAAGCTGTTCTCTTTTCTGGTTTTTGTTTTTTGTTTGCATGGGATTTTCGGTCAAACCACCTTGTTTTTCGAAGACTTTGAGACCTTGCCGCTCACGCAGGTTGTCTCTTCGGGCACCCCTGGTTGGGGGATCAGCACCACACTCTCTTCAGGGGGGTTGCAATCTGACAGTGCAAATTGTCTCAACCCCGGTGATTCTTCTGTGCTCACCACCGTCTCTTTCAGTTCCCTGGGTATGGGGTATGTGATTCTGGAGTTTGACCACATATGTAAGATAGAGTTTTACGATGCAGCATACATTGAGGTCTCTTCGGATGGAGGGATTACCTGGAATCGCTTAACTGCGGCACAGTACCTTGGCCCCGGCCAGTTTGGTACGCTGGGTAACCTGTTTAACTCCACCTCTTACCTCGATTGGTTGCCGGGCAACCCAACACCTCCCGACAACACCTGGTGGAAGCCCGAGTTGTTTGATATTTCAGCCTTTGCTGCCAACTCTGCTGATGTGAAGATCCGCTTTATCCTGAAAGACCAGAACAATGCAACGGTGTTCGATAATTACGCCTGGTTTCTTGATAACATAAAGGTTACCGGTGCCATCTCAGAGTTGACGCCCCCTACTATTACGCTGGAACCCCCCATCTGGCAGGGGTTTATGTTCAGCCTTGGGCCCTTTCCTGTAAATGCTACCATTACAGATACTTCAGGAATTGATACGGCATGGGTTGTCTATCGTGTTAACGGTGGTATATGGGACTCTGTGCCCATGAGTGAAGGGGCTGCCTCGCTCTTTACCGGTTACCTTCCTGTGGTAACCGACCTGGATACTGTTGATTACTTTGTGACCGCCATTGATGGATCGCTAAGTGCCAATGTGGGCAGGTACCCCTTACAGGGGCATGTTACCTTTGTGGCTTCCAGCGGGCTGTACACTCCCTATTTTACCGACTTTGAGGGTCCCGACTCGTTGTGGGAGGCGACCACAACAGATCCTGAAACCCAGTGGCAACTCGGCTATCCTAACTATGGTGTGCTTACCGGGGCATACAGTGGGGTGCAAGCATGGACCACCAACAAAGACTCTTTATACGGCAACAACACCACTGCCACGCTTACTTCCCCCTATTTCAACTTTACCCATGCCACGGATCAGGTGCTCTCTTTTTGGCAGAACCGCAGAACGGAGGCCACTTGGGACGGCATGCATATGGAGTACACCACAGACGGGGTTTCGTGGAACATTCTGGGTGGGTTGAATGATCCACTGGGAGAGAACTGGTATACAGACACCATTTACGCTACCGGCGGTGGCCCCGCCTGGGAAGGAACCTCCGGTGGCTGGGTGAAGTCATCATACCGACTGCATCATCTGAACAATGTGCCCATGGTGAGGTTCCGCTTCGTGTTCACCTCAGACCCCTGGGTAACCTTTGAAGGGGTGTCCATCGACGATTTCTACATCATGTCACAACCCGATGTAGACATTGCCGTCAGGGAGGCCATCCACCCGGTAACGCAATGTCAACCTGGTATGGAACCTGTGTCGGTGTTGATTCGTAACGAAGGGAGAGATACCCTGACAGCCATCCCGCTGAGTTATATGGTGGCTGGTGCCCCGGCCCCTGTCGCGGAAACGGTCAACGATACCCTGCTTCCCGACAGCTCATTGGTGTTTACCTTTTCCTCTCCCATCAACATGCAGGTCACAGGTTCCGATTCGTTGTTCAGCATCATGGTATACGCCGATATGCCTGGCGACTCATTTCCTTTCAACGACACCATTCGATGGGAAGTGGTGGCCGGTAGCGCCCCTTCGGATCCGGTGCCACAGCACGAAACCATCCCCTATGGCACATCAACCACGCTTACAGCTATGTCTGCCGATACCCTGTTCTGGTTTCAGGAACCGGTGGCAGGCCCTTTGCTACATGTGGGAGACTCACTTGCCACACCACTGCTATACGACTCTACCACATACTATGTGGAGGCCCGATACGGAATGGGGAAGCTGCGGTTTACCGAACTTACCCTGAGCGTTACAGGGCTTGGAGCTTCTAATCCATATCCACCCTATATACCGCCAGGCACCCAATGGAACGGGGTTGAGATTACCAACACCGGAAAATCACCCGTTGACCTTACCGGGTATCAGTTCAGGACCATTGGATACCGTACCATAAACTACGACTTGCCGGCAGGCATCCAACTGATGCCGGGTGAGGTGATGGTCCTTGGCATTTTTGCCAACCCTCAGATCCCCTCCGATACAGCCGCCTTGTTTTTTGTGGCCGACAACCAGTCGCTCTTTGCCACCTCACAGATTGGCTTTTGGCTGGAAGCCCCTGATGGCTCGGTAGAAGATGCATTTGCCGTGAACGGCTACCAGTTCCCGGCCGGTCATCAGGTGACACCTGCCGACTGGTCAGGGACGATTCCCAGTGCTTCAGGAAGAGCCGGTGTGATCAGAGTGGTTGACGACACGAACCACGCCTCTGATTGGGTGGTTTCCAACCTACCCTCACCGGTGCAAACCATCGGAGTGTACAACCCTCAACTCCCACCCATCACCACCCTCGGCTGCCCCGGATCGCGTGTGCCGGTGAATGTGTACATGAACAGTTATCCCCCTTATGATGCCGGTGTGCTCTCCATCATGCACCCGGTAACCGATACCGCACTCACAGCCTCAGAAAGTGTGCAGGTTGCCTTCAGAAACTATGGCTCTCAGCCCCTTCAAAACATTCAGCTCTCATACGCCATCGATGGGCAACCCACGGTAACGGAAACATTCCCGGTCACCGTGCCCCCGGGTGATACCGTTCACCTCACCTTTTCTGCCACGGCAGACCTCTCTGTATGGCAGGTGTATGACATCAAAGCCTGGCCCTCTGTACCAGGTGATACGGTGCCATCCAATGATACCGCATTCGCCTCTGTTGTGCACCTGTTGCCCCCATACTGTGTTTCAGAAGCCCAGTGGACCTCGCTTGCAGATATTGGTTCAGTGGAAATAGGGCCGTTGGTCAATGTATCCCAGGAAGCCAGCAGAGTGTATACAGACTTCACCCACCTGCCTCCACAATCATTCATTCAGGGAATCCATTACCCGGTTGAAATCACCATGCATTTACAGTCAACTTTTAATTACATCTTTGGCATCAAGGTATATATAGACTTGGATGGTGACGGGCAGTTTGATCCGGTGGGAGAGAGTTTGTTTGAAGAGCTTACCACATCATCCAGCAACACGGTTACCGGAAGCTTTATGATGCCTTACGGTGCACAGACCGGTCTGGCGATGCTTCGGGTTGTTGCCAGGTACACCAGCAATCTGGCGCTGGTGGAACCTTGTGGTATATACAATTATGGTGAAACCGAAGACTACCTGATCATGATCATGCCACCATTGCCTTATGACGCTGGTGTGACATCAATCGGTTCGGTGACACCACCACTGATTGCCGGCAACCAGATGCCTATGTCAGTGCGCGTGAATAACCTTGGCTCCGACACCCTGCATTCCATCCCGGTAGGATATATGGTGCAAGGTCAGCCTCCGGTCTTTGATACCATCCAGAATCCTTTAAACCCCGGCGACAGCATCATGTTTACCTACTCCACCCCACTTACTGTCCCGGATGGGGTTTTCCAGATAGCCTTCTTCACAGATCATCCCCTGGATGGATACCGTGAAAACGATACACTGAAAGTGACATGGCTAGGCGAGAAAGACTTTACTGCCCTCTATTTTGATGACTTTGAAAACGATGACCACAACGACTGAACACCGGAACTTTCGGTGTTGTGGCAACACGGGCAACCTGGTGCCAGCGTGATCAATACAGCCTATAGCCCAACAAGGGTTTGGACCACCCGTTTGGGCGGTAACTATATGCACAATATGGATTATGGCCTGATCACCCCCGAGTTCGACTTCTCCGATTACTCAGGCCTGTCACTGCGCTTTTGGCATTGGGTAGAGGCTGAATACGGCGTTGATGGTGGTAATGTGAAGTATTCCACTGACGGTGGTAACGCCTTTATCACCCTGGGGTATGTGGGTGATCCGAAAGGTGTGAACTGGTATAATGTGAATGCCTCCGGCAGACCCGCGTTCTCAGGTCATACGGGGAAATGGGTCTACTCCAGTTATGATATATCACAGTTCGACAACCACAATGGCCCTGTGCAGTTTAAGTTCGACTTTTTCTCTAATCATGCCATCTCTTTTAACGGATGGGCGATTGATGATTTTATGATCACTGTTGAAAAGGCTCCCCTGGATGCAGGTGTTACCAATATATTCCTGCCTGTAATCACTGTGCCTGAGGGGAACACTTTTCAGGTGATGGTGCGGATCAAAAACTTCGGGAAGGATCCTTTAACATCGATTCCTCTGGCTGTACAGGTGAATGAGGGGATGGAGATACAGGATACCTGGACTGGTCTTCTTGAACCCGGTGCTGCGGTAAACTATCTGATGGCACCCAACATCATCTCTCCTGGTTACATGGAGTTGAAAGCATATACCAAGCTGCCGGGTGATCCATACCACTTTAATGACACAGCGTACCGTCAGGTGGGGCATATTGGGATACAGGATTTGCCTGCCGGCCCCGCTTTTGCCATTGCTCCCAACCCGGCAAACGATCTGTTGCGTGTCACACTTTCGGAACGAGAGTCATCCGGACCAGTTCAATTTATTCTGACTGATATGACAGGCCGGGTAGTGAAGGAGAGGCAGGAGCATGTGCCCGAGGCCGGTGATGTGGTCGAACTGTCTCTTGGGACCCTGAAACAGGGTGTATATGTCCTGAATGTGATCTCAGAGAAGGGTAGCTCAGCAGCCCGTGTTGTCGTGGCCAGATAGCATCTCC
>SKPS01000275.1 GCA_007119395.1 Lentimicrobiaceae bacterium | reverse complement strand
CTGTGGCATCTTTCCCCGGGTGCAACCCGGGGCTACCTTTGTTGAACCCCTTTTCAGGGGTTCTCTTTTGGTTCCGATGCCTGACGGCATCGAAATAATGTTACCCCGTTTCAACAGAGCCAACATCCCATACCATGTCCCTACGGGACATAGGGTTTATGCGTGGGCTCCGTTTCTACCAATATCTTGTCCCTACGGGACATAGCATGGTTTGCGTTGACAAAAGCCAATAGCCAAAGGCTAAAAGCCAGTCTTTCTCCGTGAAACTCCTTTTTACCTCAGAGAAGCTCTGTGTAATAAGAAGCCAACATCCCAATATCATGTCCCTACGGGACATTGGGTGTGTGTGTGGGCTCCGTTTCTACCAATATCTTGTCCCTACGGGACATTTGGTGTGTGTGGGCTCCGTTTCTAACAATATCTTGTCCCTACGGGACATAGCATGGTTTGCGGGTGGCCAAAAAATAGCCAAAAGCAAACAGCCAAAGGCTAAAAGCCAGTCTTTCTCCGTGAAACTCCTTTTTACCTCTGTGAAACTCTGTGTAATGAAAAGCCAACAGCCAAAAGCCAAAACCCATCAATCCTGACAACAAAAAAGCATCACCACTGAACTGAACGGATGATCACCAAGGCACTCTATCATCCGATCATCTCAACACTTCGCTTCACAAAGGTGGTGAGTTTTTCTCCCTTCAGCATATTCTGTGCAAGCAGTGCGAGGTCAAAGAGTTGGCTAACAAGCTTTTGTTTGTGTTCTTCAGCGGTCTCCTTTTTCGTCAGCAAGTCGATTTGCGGGTGGTTGGTATTCACCACCAGGTTGTAGCTGTCGGGGAATGCTCCAAAAGTGTGCATACCGCCACCCAACTGCTGCATCTCTTTCATCCTTCTCATAAACTCGGGTCGGGTAATCATCATAGGTACCTCATCAGGGCTCTGGCTTTCGAAAGAGACCATAAACTCTTTGTTGTCGATGGTTTTCTCGATAAGCTCTTTCAGCGCTTTCTGGTCATCCTCACTCAGCTTCGAAGGCATCTGGTCCTCTTTGTTGATCAGCTTCTCCATGACGTCTGCATCCACCCGGGCGAACTGCACCCCTTCGAGCTTCTGCTCCAGGTGATTGATCAGGTGGCTGTCGAGAGGCCCGTCGAGCAACAGCACATCATAACCACGCTCAGCCGCCGCTGCAATGTATGTGTGCTGCGCCTCCGTGTCATTGGCATACAGATGAACCACCTTTTTGTCTTTGTTGGTCTGTAGATCCGTAATGTGACTCTTGTACTCCTCAATAGTGAAGTATTTGTCGTTGGTGTTTTTCAGCAACAGAAACTTCATGGCGCGCTCGGCAAATTTTTCGTCGGTGAGCATACCATATATAATGAAGATGCGAATGTCATCCCATTTCTTCTCAAATTCATCGCGCCGGTTTTTAAAGATCTCTTCCAGCTTATCGGCTACTTTTCTGCTGATGTGCCCTGAGATCTTTTTCACGTTGGCATCGCTTTGCAGGTACGACCGTGAGACGTTCAGCGGAATATCGGGGGAGTCGATTACACCATGGAGCAAGGTGAGGAAATCGGGTACCACACCCTCTACTGAATCGGTGATAAACACTTGGTTTGAGTAGAGTTGTATTTTATCCCTCTGCACCTCCAGGTTGTGTTTCACTTTGGGAAAATAGAGTATCCCGGTGAGGTTAAACGGGTAGTCGACGTTCAGGTGTATATTGAAGAGCGGGTCTTCGAACTGCATCGGGTACAATTCACGGTAGAAGGAAAGGTAATCCTCCTCTTTGAGATCCACCGGGGGCTTTTTCCACAGCGGGTCGGTGTTGTTGATGATGCGTGGCCGCTCTTTCGTTTCGTACTTGTCGTTGCCCTCTTCGTCTTTCTCACCTTCCACCTTTTCACTGTACGATTCAGTGCCAAACTCAATGGGTACAGGCAAAAACCGGCAGTATTTTCTCAGCATCGACAAGATTCTTTCCTCTTCCAGAAACTCAAGAGAGTCGTCGTTGATGTGTAACACCACATCGGTACCGCGGCTCTGCTTGTCGGTCTCTTCCATGGTGTATTCAGGGGTGCCGTCACACGACCATTTTACCGGCTTGGTGCTTCCCCCCTTTTTGTATGTCTTGGTAAAGAGATCCACCCGGTTAGACACCATAAAACTGGAGTAGAATCCGAGTCCAAAGTGCCCAATGATGTTGGCTGCATCAACATTTTTGAATTTCTTCAAGAACTCCTCGGCACTCGAAAAAGCAATCTGGTTAATGTATTTCTCCACCTCTTCACCGGTCATACCAATTCCTGCATCAGAAACCGTCAGGGTTTTATTCTCTTTGTCGATTTTTACGCGGATGGTGAGGTCACCCAATTCACCTTTAAAGGTTCCCAGTGATGCCAGTGCTTTCAGCTTCTGCGTGGCGTCAACGGCATTTGACACCAACTCCCGAAGGAAGATTTCGTGGTCAGAGTAAAGGAACTTCTTAATGATCGGAAAGATGTTCTCCGTTTGAACGTTGATTTTTCCCTGTTGCATTGTGGTTCTATTTTTTTTTTGGTTGATAATCAGCATTTCTCTCATGGAACAGAGGCAGGCATTGACAAAGGGTGTGCCATCTGCTGCATAACTGACAAATTGTCAATACCGATCCTCTCTTACAGATCAAACCCCAAAGTGGCGTGCCACTTTGGGGTTTGTATTGGGTTGATGATATGGAGAAGCAAGACCTGAAAGATTTTTGCTTCCCTCATGGCATCAGCAGGATCATCGAACTACTCTATGATCATGTTCCAGCCATGTTTGTCTTCCACTTCACCACACTGAATTCCAGTGAGTGTTTTATACAGTTTTTGTGACACAGGGCCTGCTTTTCCATCTTTGCAGTATGAGTAGATCTTTCCGGTGTCTCTGTCGACAATTTTCCCGATGGGGGAGATCACCGCTGCGGTGCCACATGCGCCCACCTCTTCAAAGGTTTCCAGCTCTTCGACGGGGACTCTGCGGCGTTCCACCTTCAGCCCCATGTCTTCAGCCAGGGTGACAAGGCTTTTGTTTGTGATGGAGGCGAGGATGGAGGATGATTCGGGTGTGACGTATGTGTTGTTTTTGATTCCGAAGAAGTTGGCAGGGCCACATTCGTCGATATATTTTTTCTCTTTGGCATCGAGGAACAGCACGGAGCTGAAGCCTTCTTCTTTGCCTCTTTTCATGGCATTGAGGCTGGCTGCATAATTTCCACCCACTTTATAGGTTCCTGTTCCGAGTGGTGCGGCACGGTCATAGTCTCTTACAATCTGAATGGAGACGGGGTTGAAGCCTTCGCGGAAGTAAGGTCCTACGGGGGTGCCAAACACCATGAAGAGGTACTCTTTAGCCGGTTGGATACCAACCTGGGCACCAGTACCGAGCAAGAGCGGGCGCAGGTAGAAAGCGGATCCATGGCCATGGGGAGGCACAAACTCACGGTTGAGCTGCACCACCTTCGTGATCGCCTCTTTGAACAGCTCATCAGGCACTTCCTGCATCAAAATACCCCTGGCAGATAATTGTAACCTTTTGCAGTTCTCCTCCCAGCGAAAAATGCGCACTTTGCCATCTTTCCCGGCAAAGGCTTTCATCCCTTCAAAGGCCTCCTGACCGTAATGAAGAGAGGTGGCAGCCATGTGCAACGTGATCTCTTCCGATTCAGTCACCTCCAGCTCACCCCATTGGCCATCACGATACCAGGCACGTACATTGTATTTCGTTTTAAAATAACCAAACGGCAGGTTTTTCCAGTCTATATTCATGTGATCATATATTAAAGGGTTAAACAAAATTATTTCAGAGGGCTAATGTATAAAAAAAGAGTGAACGGGCAAAGGATCAGTCGTCGATTTCACACATTTTGCGAAGGAGGATTTCAATTTCATTCATAAGGTTGTTTCTGGTTCCGCAGTAGTTGTTCACCACCAGTGCATAAGCGAGTGTTCTACCGGATGCGGTGTTGGCATAACCACTAAAGCCTCTTACATTTTCCAGTGTCCCGCTTTTTGCCCTCAGGTTTCCCCGTGCTGCGCCACGCCGAAACCGGTTCGCGACACTACCGGTTTCACCGGCTACAGGAAAGGATGCATAGAAACTCTCCCACGAATGATCTTGTGTCATCACCACCAATGCACGGGCCAAGGTTTGGGTTGTGATGATGTTTTTTCTTGAGAGGCCGCTTCCATCTTTCAGGTTCAGTCCCGACAGGTCGACGCCTCTGCCGGCCCAGAAACGTTCAATCACCCGCAGCCCTTCTGCGGTTGTGCCGGCCTCCCCACGTTCATGCCCTAATATCTTCACCAGTGCTTCAGCATACATGTTCACACTGCGGAAATTCACCCAATACACGATCTCTTCCAAAGGGGGCGATTGATGCACCATCAGTGTTCTTCGAATGAGGGTATCCGTTTCACCCATCCACTGAACCCTTAGGTGTGTGGTGGGGGGTTGGGTGATGCTGATGCCATTCTCAACCAAGTAGTTGTGCAGTTCAAAAGCGACCTGATACGGGGGATCGGGAAGCGCTCCTCCCACATCAAAGCTGGCGACGCCTGCCGGCACGGTGCCCCTGAGCCAATGTTGGTTGGTGTACGGTGCTCCAAAGATGTTCACCCGGTCACCCGAACCGCGGTGGCCGGTGGTCACTTCATTGATCACATTCAGGTAAGAGACATCAGGTGTTGTTCCGGCGAGGGGGGCAGGGTCTCCGGGACGTCTGCCCGGCTGAAAGGTATAGGTGACACGGTTGTCCCACGCCGAAAGACCATACGCGCCCGCTCCGTAATGGTTGCCGATGTCCTCATACTGCCAGGAGGTGGTGACCGGCATGGTGCCGAATATCGATCCGTCGCCCATCACATAACCACTGATGGTATGAATGCCGAGATCCTGCAAAGAGATCAGTATCCGAAGAAACAAAGAGTCGATGTTTGCTTCGGCACCAAAACGCTCTGAACCCAGCGTCGGGTCTCCACCTCCAACCATGTACAGGTTCCCATGCAGCACACCGTCCTGATCCATTTCGCCACCCATCATCACTGATGTGGTAAAACGGTAATCGCTGCCAAGCATAGACAACACGGCCCCTGAGGTGTATGGCTTAAGTGTGGATGCCGGGATCAGGGCAAGATGATCGTTCACACCCCGGTACCGTTCACCGCTGTTGACATCGATGGCGGTGAAACTCCACGAAGCATGCCGCAAGGGATCGGACCCGGCAAAATGGACCAATGCCGCATCAAATTCGTTTAACAACACACTGTCGGACTGCTGCCCCTTGGCTATACCCGGCCAAAGAAACAGTATCGACAGCAGCAGCATCGATACGCTGCCTGCACCTTGTCGCACAATACGACCAGGCTCAATACAATATAACGCTTGAAAATGGTTGCCGGGATTTCTCTTCATGATAAATGACCGGTTGTTGCAGAAGCCGGCTGCACGATGGGTTGTGGTGATTAAATGATGTTGTGTTTAATGAGGGCTGCCTCCATCTGTTGCTGCATCGACTGTGCCTCACCCTTTGCTTTATCAGCAAAGGTTTCATCACCGGCTGCAAACAGAATGCTTCGTGAAGCATTCACCAGGAGCCCACAATCGGCGTTCATGCCGTATTCGGCAACGGCTTCAAGGCTCCCCCCCTGTGCACCCACACCGGGGACAAGCAAAAAGTGATCGGGGGCGAGCTTGCGGATGCCCTGCAACATCTCTGCTTTGGTAGCACCCACTACAAACATCATAGAGTTGTCGTCAGCCCACTCCTGAGATTTGGTGACCACCTGTTCATACAGTTTCATCTGAGGGTACTGCACCTTGATCCCCAGCTTGTCAAGCGCCGACGGGAACCATGGTTGTGTCATCTGGAAATCGGAGGCCCCTTCGTTGGAGGTGAGTACAAGCAGTACAACCCATTTCCCCTGGTATGAAAGGAAAGGGGTAACGGAATCACTGCCCATATAGGGCGCCACTGTAACAGCATCAAAACCAAGTGTTTCAAAGAATGCCTTGGCGTATTGCTTCGAGGTGTTTCCAATGTCGCCCCTTTTCGCATCAGCAATGGTAAACAGATCATCACCAAATTGCGAGAGGTACTCAATCGTCTTTTCCAGGCTCTGCCACCCTGCCAGTCCACGCGACTCGTAGAAAGCCAGATTGGGTTTGTATGCCACGGCGAGTTCATGTGTGGCATCGATGATGGCTTTGTTAAAGGCGAAGACCGGATCTTCCTCGTTGAGCAGATGGTGAGGGATTTTTGTCATGTCGCTGTCAAGGCCAACACACAAAAAGCTCTTCTTTCTTTTGATCAGTTCGGTAAGCTGCTGTTTGTTCATGGGTTATGTTTCATTGTGTTTATGGGGGCTGTGGATGTCGGTGTGTTTATCCTGCCACGGCTTCTTTGAGTCGTTCTGCGTTTTCGGCCACCTGGAGTTTCTCTATCAGCTCCATGATCTCTCCGTTCATCACTGCAGGCAGGTTATACATGGTGAATCCGATTCTGTGATCTGTCACCCTTCCCTGGGGGTAATTGTACGTGCGTATTTTGGCACTTCGATCCCCGGTAGAGACCATGGTCTTTCTTTTCGAGGAGATCTGGTCGAGGTATTTCTGGTACTCCTGCTCAAAAATACGTGTTCTCAGCACCTTCATGGCTTTGTCGAAGTTCTTGATCTGTGACTTTTCGTCCTGACATGAGACCACAATTCCTGTTGGGACGTGGGTGAGGCGTATAGCGCTGTATGTTGTATTCACCGACTGCCCGCCGGGGCCGCTTGAACAGAAGGTATCTTTTCTGATGTCAGCCATTTGG
>SKPS01000321.1 GCA_007119395.1 Lentimicrobiaceae bacterium | reverse complement strand
GCAAGGTGTACTGCAATGTATGGTACAGCCTGAAAAGGCAGAGCAACTGTTGTTGCCTGTACACACCTCGTTTCACGTCGCTTCAGCCCGCCTTACAAGAGCAAAAGAGTTTGAACTCACCTCCCTTGACCCCCAAGCCATTCTTGCCATTTCGCTCAAACTTGCCTCCACATTGAAAGTTGCCGGCGCTGTGGGCGCTGACAAAGGGAAACCAACAGAGGTTGCACCCCGCAAGAAAACAGCCCCGTCAGAAAGCAGTCGTCATCAACAGGAAAAAGTGGCAGCTACAAAACCTGAGCCGTTGATTAAAAAGCATTTGAATGAGCGTGGAGAGGCGGTGGTGGATCTTCACCTCCACAACCTGGTTCCCGATCGATGGGATCTGCACCCTCTTGAAGCGTTGAAGTATCAGACGCAATACTTTCAAAGGGCGTTAGAGAGCGCCATCGCTGAGCGGGTACCCCGATTGGTTGTCATACATGGGGTAGGGAGTGGTGTACTCAAGGCTGAAGTGCTGAAACAGGCAGAAGCGACAGGTAATGCCTATGTTTTTGATGCACCCATAAAGGAGTATGGACTGGGAGCCACTGTGATTGAGTTTTATCATTCGAAGAATGAGCAGTTACGAAACGATTTGTCTTAAAACCAAAAAATGTAAACCTATGAAAAGAGTATTTACCTTGGTTGTGTTGCTGATCGCATTGGTGATGACCGGCACATCTCAGACCACGATTCCCAACAGCAATTTTGAGCAGTGGACAGGCAACCAACCGGATAACTGGGATGCCACCAATATAAATTTTGGCATCATGAACATTGTCAGTGTGTTTCGTGACACGGTGATGCCATTACAGGGCAGTGCGTGTGTACGGATTGAATCGGACTTCCACAACCTGGGTATCGCCACACCGTTGATTCCCGGCATTATCACATTGGGTGAGATCAACATTGACTTCACCACCTTTGCCGGGAGCATAGAGGGGGGTATTCCGTTTACCGGCAGGCCGGTTGCCCTGAAAGGCTTCATTGATGCAGCACCTGCGTCCGGCGACAGCGCCATGATTGCCATTGGCTTCTCGAAATGGAATGGCACCTCGCGTGACACCATCGGCGACGGCATCAAGTTTTTCAGCACCGTTCACAACGAATGGGTTGCGTTTACCATCCCCATCACTTTCTATACCGGTGAAACGCCCGATTCAATGAACATCATCATCTCCAGCTCCGCCGTCGGAATGGACGTAACGGTGCCCGGCAGCAAGGTTCGCATCGACAGCCTACTGTTTGACTACGGAGGCATCATGGTTGAGATTCCCGGGAAGGACCAGGATTTACACATATGGGCAGACGCTGAACGGCGACTCTATGTGTCGGGCCATGATGCCGGCGAGCTGTCGGGGGAGTTACAGGTCTTTGACATGCAGGGTAAACTGGTGCACCAGACAAGGTTATCACACTGTTTTGGCCAATGCCATACCTCTTTGGCAGGGTTGAAGAGTGGTGTCTACATCGTGAGGGTTAAGACTGATCATCAGGCTGTACAGAGCGTAAAGATAGTATTGTTGTAATCAAATTTACCGTTTACAACCGAAAATCTTCGTACTTTTACACCAATCTGTCGTGTGCTGTCGCTCCCGGATGAACATCCGGGGGAGGAAAGTCGGGACAACACAGAGCGCCATGCTTCCTAACGGGAAGGTGCTTCGATCATCGAAGTAACAGAGAGTGCCACAGAAAACAACCGCCACGCCTTTGGTGTGGTAAGGGTGAAAACGTGAGGTAAGAGCTCACGCTGTGTGGTGGTGACATCACAGAGGGGTAAACCTCATGGGTTGCAAGGCCATGTATACCGGGGCTGCCGGCTTTTGCCGGCATAAGGGTTGCTCGCCCAATCCCGGAGGGTAGGCTGCAAGAGGCACGGAGTGATCCGTGACCCCAGATAAATGACAGCACCGGAGGGGAAACCCAATGGAACAGAATCCTGCTTACAGCGACAGACCGCCGGGCTCGCCCCGGCTTTTTTTTAATAATCAATTGTTGAAAAGTCAAACAGTACCCAGGGGCACCCCTGTACAATCCTCATTATCTTTATCCGTTTGTAAATCAGATTGAAACCACACCACTCTGATATCTTAATACATTGACAATAAATACATTATACTAAATGATGCAACACAATAAGGTTCGATTTGTCCTGGTGCTGATCACGATACAGTGCATAGGAATCCTACAACTTAACGGGCAGCGCACCCGGTTTTATGAAGATCCTGAATACACCTTCAGGATAGCGCTGGAGCTTTTTGAAAAGGAGAAGTACGGCGCTTCGAGGGAGATGTTCGGCAAAGTGATAGAGATGATCCCCGATCAACAGTCGTTGCTCCGTGCGGATGCTGAGTTTTATGCCGGTGTTTCAGCCGCTGAATTGAGGCATCCCGATGCCCAGGAGATGCTGATGGCTTTTGTTGCTGACTACCCGGGGCATGTACGCATTCCTGTAGCTCATTATCATTTAGGGAGGATATACTATGAAAGACGTTCATTCCGGCGGGCTGCAGAATCGTTCAGCATGGTAAGGGTTGAAGAGTTATCATCAGACCAGCGTGATGAGTTCTATTTCGTGGCCGGATACAGTTGGTTTGAAGCCGAAGACTTCCCTCGCGCCAAAGGTGCTTTCGCCAACCTGATTCACCGCGAAACACGGTTCAAAGCGTACGCAAACTACTATTATGCCCACATAGCCTACCTTGAAGACGATTACGATAAGGCTCTTCAACACTTTGAAGTCATCAGGGAGCACCCCGATTTCAGGCCATTGATTGCCTATTACTTCACCCAAATCCTTTACAATCAGCAACGTTATGACGAAATGGCCGGTATCGTCACCCCATTGATTGACCCCGGCACTACCCGCAGAATGGGTACCATTGCCCGATTGATCGGTGATGCGTTTTACAAGCTCAATCTCTATGAGGAGGCGTTGGGTTATATGGAGATATACCTTAAAGAGAGTGAAGGGAACATCTCGCGGGTTGATGCCTATCAGATTGGTTATGTTTACTATCGTGCAGGTGATTACAGGGCTGCCATAGAGATGTTTCAACGTGTGACAGGGCCCTCTGACTCATTGGCGCAGAATGCGTATTACCATCTGGCCGATAGTTACATTCGCAACAATGAAAAGCGTTTTGCCATGAACGCTTTTCTGGAGGCCTACAAGCTTGGCTTTGATGAGAAGGTAACCGAAGACGCTTTGTACAACTACGCCAAGTTGATGTACGAGCTTGACTTCAACCCTCACAATCAGGCGATCAGGGCATTTGAACAGTTTCTTGGCGACTATCCCAACAGCGTGCATGCTGCCAGCGCGCAGGCTTTGCTTGTGAACCTATACCTGTCAACACGCAATTACCGCAGCGCCCTTGCTTCCATTGAAAAGATCAAAGATGAAAACGATGAGATGCGCACGGCCTACCAAAGGATCGCTTTTTACAGGGGCTTGGAGCTCTTTAACGACAATTTGTTCAAAGAGGCCCTGGATGTTTTTGAGCGTTCGCTCACGTTTGAAAAGGATAAGCAGATCAGGGCATTGACCCACTATTGGATGGGAGAAGCCTGGTATCGGCTTGAAGAGTGGGAGAAGGCAAGAGATCATTACGAAAAATTTCAGGTCTCCCCTACTGCGTTTGACATGCCACAGTTCAATCTGGCTCATTACAACATAGGGTACACCTGGTTTAAGCAACAGGAGTATGATCCGGCGTTGATTGCTTTCAGGAAGTTTTTGATGAATCCGGATCCGGACCGCCCTGATATTATTCAGGATGCCACGTTACGGGCTGCAGACTGTTATTTTATGAAGAAGGATTACCGGAACGCCATCACCTTTTACCAGCGTGGTGCTGCTGCTACGACCAGGGGGAGCGACTATGCCATGTACCAGCAGTCGTTGGCCACGGGTGCCATGGGGCGCTTCCAGGCCAAAGCGGAGCTGCTGGAAGAGTTTATCCGGAAGTATCCTGAGTCGGAGTTGAGAACCAATGCGTTGAACGAGCTGGCCAACACCTGGTTGAATATTGACCAGCCCGACAGGGCGTTAAGGGCATTTGAGCGATTGCTGAGCGAGCACCCACGAAGTCGTTTCGAACGGGATGCATTGATGAAAGTGGGGATGATTCACAACCGTGCAGGGAGAACACAGGATGCGTTCAGGTATTTCGACAGGGTGGTGACCGAGTACCGGGGCACGGAGGAGTCACGTGATGCATTGCTTTTGATCAGAGACATCTACATAACCACCGACAGGCTGGAGGAGTATTACACCTATGTAAAAGACAAGACGCAGCGTTCAGTTGCTGATTCAGAGCGTGACTCACTGAGTTACCGGGTGGCTGAGAACCATTACCTTGATGGCGATTGCGACAGGGCATTGGAGGCTTTCAGAAGCTATATCAGGAAATTCCCCGACGGCCTCTTTATTATCAACGCGCAGTTTTACAAGGCCGAGTGCCACTTTACGGAAAAACGTTACACTGAGGCGCTGAAAGGGTATTCGTTTGTGGTGTCGCAACACCGTACCATGTTCACAGAAGTGGCGCTGCTTCGTGCGGCAGAAATTTATATGATGGAGGGTGATTGCAGAAATGCGCTGTCGAAATACATCAGGCTGGAACAAAATGCTGACAACAGGCTCTACATGCAGCAGAGCCGAACCGGGCAGATGAGATGTTACAACAAATTGCAGGAGCATCAGCAAGCGCATCGTGTTGCCTCACGCATTGTGCGTGAAAAGCAACACCCTGAAGAGATTCTGATTGAAGCATACCTTGTTCTCGGCAGATCAGCCCTGGGCCTCGACAGCCTGAGTGGTGCCACGAGGTGGTTCAGCAGGGTATTGGAAAAAACCCGCAATGAGATGGCAGCAGAAGCCAAATACCGCATCGCCCGCATACACTATATTCAGATGAATTATGATGTGGCCGAAAAAGAGATATTTGAGCTGATCAACGACATCCCTTCCTACGATTACTGGATTGCAAAAGCTTTTATTTTGCTGGCTGATGTCTACGTACAAACCGACAACACCTTTCAGGCGAAGCATACACTGCAGAGCATCATCGACAACTATGAAGGGGATGATGAGCTGATCAACATCTCGCGACAGAAGTTGCGGGAGATAGCTGAGATGGAGCGGATTATGGAGGAGAAACGGGCCAAGGAGGAGATAGAGTTGCGCATTGGTGCACCTGAATCTCCTGACGAAGGCTTTTAAACACCGCAACGTCAAAACAGATTCATCATACATTAACTTAACAGCAAAATGAATATCACACACAGAATAAAAAGATCCATTATGAAAAGGGTTCTTATCATTATAGCAGGGTTGTTTGTCTGTTCCGGGGTCATTAAGGCTCAGGACGACGTACCTCACCAGGAACGGGTGATCGTAGTTAGGAGCTACGATCCGATGATTGACGATGCATTCAAGATCAACATCAACCCGGTGATTACCGACACCGTACGACGTGGCGACCGCATGGTGTCGTATGAGATCACGCCCATCAAATTAAATACTGACATACAGGTGCTTCCTGTTCAGCCTGCACGGATGCGCGGTGGTTTACAGCGTCCCGAACTCAACAGCTTCCTGCTGAAAACAGGGTTTGGTAACTACACCACCCCCTATTTCGAACTGTTCTACAACAGCCTGAGGTCACGCACCGGAAACTACGGCCTCCACTATCGACACCTGTCGAGCCATGGGTCGATTGAAGAGTACGCTTTCCCGGGTTATAGCGAAAACAGCATCGACGCACATGCATCCCTGTTTGGAAGGAACCACAGCTTCCACTTCAAAGGGGGGTACGACAGAGATGTGGTGCATTTTTACGGCAGACCCGACACCCTGGTCAACGACACCATCAGCAAAGACCTGATACGGCAAAGGTTCCACCGGGTGGCATTTGATGCCTCCATGGAGAGTGCCGGAGGCTTTGGAAACAAACCCGAATATGGGCTTGGAATCAGGTACCGCTTGATTGACGACCATTATGAAACAACAGAACACGCTGCGTTTCTTGAAGGGAAAATTCAACAGGATGTGACATGGTTCCCATTTAGTCGTTACCAGACAGCAGGCGTTCAGCTTGATGGAGACTTTTTCCATACTGGCATGATTCAGGACACCACTTCTTTTAACCAAGATCAGTTCCTGCTGAGAATCAACCCTTATATGGAGGCACGCATTAACGACCTGCATGTAAGAGCTGGCTTTATAGCCGGTTATGAAAGTGCTGACAACGGAAACCTGGTACTGTATCCTGACATCAGCCTGAAAATCTCACTGAATGAGCACCGTTTCCTGATTATGGGGGGACTCGAAGGGGATCTTACACGCAGCAGCTTCAACAAGCTGGCAGAGACCAACCCGTTTGTCATCAGTCAGCCGGATATGAAGAACACCCTTACCCGTGTACGTGTATACGGGGGGCTGCGCACTGCACTGGGGCCACGCATTAACTTTTCTGCCAGGGTGAGCTCAGAGTCTGTTAGGAATATGGCTCTGTTTACCATTGACACGCTGTTCCCGCTCCAAAACAGGTTCAATGTGCTGTATGACGACGGGCAGATCCTCACATTGCGTGCTGAATTGAATTACCAAATGGCTGAAAGGCTGAAGGTTGCAGCCAAAGTACTCTTCAGGGATCACAACATGGTGAATGAAACCTATGCCTGGCACGAACCGGTACTTACCACAGGACTTGAAGTGCGTTACAATATGGCCGATAAAATACTGGCCTATGCCGGGCTGAGCTATCTGAACGGCATAAGGATCAAAACAGTTTCTGAAGGGGTT
>SKPS01000072.1 GCA_007119395.1 Lentimicrobiaceae bacterium | reverse complement strand
TTTTTTATTACACAGAGTTTATCAGAGGTAATGAAGAGTTTCATGGAGGAAAATCCTCTGTGAAACTCTGTGATGAACTCTTGTTTTCCTCTGTGTAAAGAAAATGGCCTTTTGCGGTGAACGGTAAACAGTGAACGGTGTATACCTCAGTTGCTACGTGAACTAAGTACCTAAGTGGCATATAAACCTGTAAGCCACGCTGTTAATGCCCAAATTCAACCTCTATCAAGAAGCTTCCATATGTTAAAATATGTTAATTCTCTTATCTATATCAGAAATACACTGTACTTTTGACCGGTCGTTCAGTCATAAAGAATGTGACCTTTATAAACGAACGAGTAGAAAAGAGAAATGAACATAACAAAGAGGAGGTGTTTATGTCACCAAGAACAAAAGAGCAGAATGAAGAGATTCGGAATGAAAAACGGAAGGTGATCATGTCAGCAGCCATCAGGCTGTTCTCAGTGCATGGATATGAAGCCACATCAATCAATATGATAGCAAAAGAGGCCGATATTGCCAAGGGGTTAATGTATACCTATTTCGACAGCAAGGAGAGTCTTTTGTATGCATTGATCGATGATTATATGCACAGAATAGGCGATCTGATGAACCCTGCAGCCGATGATGAGATCACGGACGAGGAGTTGGCTAATTTCCTGGATGGATTGCGCAGCTCCATTGAAGCCGACAATGAGTACTGGCGATTGTATGCACAGTTGTCTATGAGGCCTGATGTGTTGGCTTTATTTTTCGAGCGGCACAATTCGGGCAGCGTTGTGCTAAAACACAACATGCTATTAAAAAAATATTTTGTTGATCGTTTTGAAAACGCCGATCTCGAGGAGTTTCTTTTTACATCGATGTTGAAGGGTTTCACGATCCAGTATGCTTTTGCTCCGGGCCTCTTTCCTAAGGAGGTAGTAGATCAGTTGATCGCAAGGATGAAGGAGATGTACGTTTTGCCAAAACCGAAGGGGGATGAAGGGTTGTTCACAGCGAATGTGAATTTTGCAAAATCACACCTTGTTAAAGAGGGGAACAGCGACGTTCACGGACAAAAAACAGGCATTCAGCCATAATCATTTCACAAGAGCTATGCACCATCATAGTTTTGCAAATACTTCAAAGCAGAGAAAAGACTAGAAATAAAATAAACCAATAAAACTGATAAAAGATGAAAACACGAATGATGATTACAGCATGTGCTTTGTGTATAATAATGGTATTATCACAGGGCAGCACGATGAGTTCTGGTCAGCCCGCGGCGCGTCAGATTTTGGAGCGCATGGAGGCACAGATGCGCGGCAACAGCATGTATGCTGAGATGAAGATGACCACGGTACGTCCCCGTTTCACGCGTGAGGTAACCATGAAAAGCTGGTCGAAAGGGGATGATTATTCCATGATTCTGATTACGGCTCCGGCCCGTGACCAGGGCACTACCTACTTGAAGCGTGGTCGTGAGATCTGGAACTACGTACCCAACATTGACCGGTTGATCAAGCTTCCCCCTTCGATGATGTCGCAGTCGTGGATGGGCAGTGATTTTTCGAACGATGACCTGGTTCGGGAGAGCTCCATTATCAACGACTACACACACCGCATCGTGGGTACTTCGCAATACAAGGGGCATGATTGCTGGGTGCTGGACCTGGTGCCCAAGGAGAGTTCTTCGGTGGTCTATGGCCGTGTACGCATGTGGATCACGCAGGAGCATTACCTGCAACTGAGGGTGTTGAATTACGATGAGCGGGGGGAGTTGGCGTCAACGATTGAGCTCGACAACATCAAGCAGATGGGAGGTCGAACCATGGCCACAAAGATAGAGATTATACCGGCCGATAAACGGGGGCACAAAACAGTGCTGGAGTATCTCAATGCGCGGTTTAACTTACCCATTGAAGACAGTTTCTTCACTGTACAGAACATGCGTAATCTGCAATAGTTTAACACTTTGTAGTATAACTAATCGTAGTAGTAATCATAATTATAAAATAACATGAAGACTTGGATAAAACTGGCATGGAGAAACATCTGGCGTAACAAGCGCAGGTCATTCATCAGCATTGCCTCGGTATTGTTTGCGGTGCTGTTTGCCATTGCCGCCGATTCGTTTGAGCGTGGCTCATACGAGATGCAGATTGAAAACATGGTGATGTTCAGCACGGGATACATCAGGATACAGGATGTTTTATACGAGGATGAGCCCTCTTTAGATCACATGATGATGTATGATGATGCTTTGTTGGATGTGTTGGATGGTTTTTCTGACAGGATTGAGTACACGGTGCCCCGTATAGAGGGTTTTGCGCTGGCTGCATCTGACCGGCGCACACGTGGGGTGATGGTGATGGGTATCGACCCTGACCAGGAGGATCGTTTCAACGGCTTGTCGGAGCGTTTGGTTTCGGGATCGTGGCTTGAGCCCGGCGACGAGTCAGTGCTCCTGGCATCGGGTGCGGCTGATATTCTCGGATTGGACGTTGGTGACACGCTGGTAGTGATCGGGCAGGGCTTCCAGGGCATCAATTCGTCAGGCCTCTACCCGGTGAAAGGGATCGTACAACTGGCTGTGCCCGATATGAACAACAACATGGTCTATATGCCATTGGCAGCTGCTCAATGGTTCTTTGGCGCCGACGACATGGTCACCTCGTTGATCGTTATGCCCGACAGACCCAGAAACACCGAAAGGCTTGCCGGTGACCTGCAAACGGCATTGGATGATGAGTGGTATGCCGTGCTCACCTGGCAAGATATGATGAAAGACTTTCTGCGCGCCATGGAAATGGATATGGCCGGTAACAAAATGATCATTTTGATTCTCTATATCGTGATCGGGTTCGGACTGTTTGGCACCATTCTCACCATGATGCTGGAGCGTATCCGTGAGTTTGCCATGATGATTGCCATTGGCATGAAAAGATACCAACTCGCGCTGGTGTGCCTTATGGAAAGCATTTTCCTGAGCCTGATCGGCGTGGTGGCAGGAGTGATAATTACATTCCCCATCACCTTCTACTTCAACAGAAACCCCATTCCGCTCGGAGGGGAGATGGCAGACTTTATGGCAGAGTATGGGTTTGAAGCGGTCATCCCCACATCGATTGATCCGGTGGTATTCGTCTCGCAGGCTGTAGCGATCTTTGTGATTGCCTTCCTGATCGGATTATACCCGGTGTACAAAGTATTCAGATTACAAGTGATTCAAAAAGCAAAATAGAGGAGCAATAATGAAAACAATCTTTAAAATATCGTGGAGAAACGTTTGGCGCAACAAAGCCAGAAGTTTGGTGATTATTCTGGCGATCGGCTTTGGGCTCTGGGGAGGTATCTTCGCTACTGCATTCCTGAACGGTGTGATTCAGCAGATGTTTGATTCCGGCATCAAGAGCCATGTTTCGCACATTCAGATTCATCACCCGGAGTACGACCAGGAGCGACTTACTGAACTGTACGTAGATGGCTACGATGAGGTGGAGCAATTCCTGTCGGAAAGCGACGAGGTGGTGGCCTTCTCATCGAGAACAATTGCCTCTGGCATGTTCAATACAGCTTCGATGGTATCAGGGGTTGAAGTGATTGGCATTGACCCGACGCAGGAAAAGCTCACCACAGATCTGAAGGCACACCTCGTGGAGGGTGAATACTTCAATGGCGAATTTGCACATCCGGTGCTGATCGGCAAGCAGTTGGCCGACAAGGTGAAAGTTGATCCGGGAAGCAGGATCGTTCTTACATTTCAAAACATGGAAGGGGACATCACTTCGGCGGCGTTTCGGGTAGCTGGCATCTACCGCACAGCCAACAGCGGCATTGATGAGCGCAACGTTTACATCATGCGCAATGAAATGGAGGAGTTACTCGGCAGCGATGGAATTGTCAATGAAATGGCCATACTACTCAATCATCATGAACAATCGGGAGAATTCAGAGAGAAGCTGCAACAGGCATTCCCTGATCACGAAATCCGCATTTGGTCAGAGATCGCTCCGGAGCTGAGTTTTATGACAGAGTTCTCAGGCATTGCCATGCTGGTGCTGGTTATCATCATATTGTTTGCCATGGCTTTCGGCTTGCTCAACACCATGTTGATGACCATCTTCGAAAGAACCAATGAGTTGGGCGTACTGATGTCGGTCGGAATGAACAAAGGGAGGGTGTTTCTTATGATTATGTATGAAACCTGCTTCCTCGTAATCACCGGTGCAGTACTGGGAGGTGTGCTTGGAGTGATCACTGTAATGCTAACCGGCTCATCGGGCATCGATCTCACGTCCCTTGGTGGCGAAGTGCTGATGGAGTACGGAATAGACACCATCGTTTTCCCGACACTGGATCGGATATTCTATCTGAATCTCTCCCTGCTTGTACTGGTCACCGCGGTGGCAGCTTCAGTATACCCGGCTTGGAAAGCCCTGAAACTCAATCCCGCTGAAGCAGTCAGAAAAGAGTAATCAGTGCTCAGACAACCACCATTATCAACAGAAAACAAGGTTGAGATTAAGGTTAAGGTTAAGGTTGAGGTTGAGGTTGAGGTTGATTACCGAGAACAAACATCAAAAAAAAGAAAAACAATACATCAAACTAAAAAACAATAAAGTCATGACAGTCATTAAAACTGAGAACCTTGTAAAGGTTTATAATTCGAAGCATTTACCAGTAAGAGCGGTAAACAATGTAAGTTTAGAGATTGAAGAGGGTGAATTCACGGCCATTGTAGGCCCGTCGGGAAGTGGCAAGACCACCTTGTTAAACATTATTGGGGGTTTGGACAAGCCCACGGAGGGGAAGGTGACCATTGCCGACACCGACATCACCGGGTTAAGTGACAGCAAGTTGATTGATTTCAGGCTCAAGAACATAGGTTTTGTGTTCCAGGCTTACAATCTGATTCCTGTGTTAACGGCACGTGAGAATGTCAACTTCATCATGCTTCTTCAAGGTCGCAGTCAACGCGAGATGAATGAGCGTGCGGAGGAGTTGCTGACGCAGGTGGGTTTGTCTGACAAGATGGATGTTCGTCCGAACAAGCTATCGGGTGGCCAGCAGCAGCGTGTCGCGGTAGCCAGGGCGCTTGCATCGCATCCACGTTTCATTCTGGCCGATGAGCCTACGGCAAACCTTGACTCACAGTCGGCCATGAACTTGTTGGATATCATGTGGAAGCTCAACCAGGAGGAGAACATCACGCTGGTTTTTTCCACGCACGACCAAAGGGTAATCGACAGGGCTCGTCGGGTGGTAACATTGGTAGACGGCAGCATTGCAAAGGATGAGGTGCGTGAGCCGGTGGTGCCAGCCCAATAAACACTTTATTCAACTTTAACACACTGGGTCCATGAACACGATGCAAAGCAACATAATGAGTAACTACAGGAGCCTGATATTGAGGGTGGTGTTGACCTTTTCGGTTCTTTTCATGGCTGGCATGCTTCGGGGTGGTGACACCCTGGAGATACCCGGCATGACCACAGAACGTGAGCGTTTCCATTTCAGCGGTTACGTCAAGGGGATGCCTTATGCGGGGTACGACAATCTCTCTGAGGAGATCACCTTCAACACCATTATAAACAATCGTCTGAATTTCCGGTACCGCACCTCTGAGCGTTTCCACATGAGTCTTGAGGTGCGCAACCGTTGGTTGGGGGGAGAGGTGCTGCGTGAGTACGGTGCTTTGATGAAGGAGATGCTGCAACACGACGACGGTTTAGTGGATGCAAGCCATGTGCCTTTAACAGGTGACTCGTGGTTGTGGCATCTGAACGCTGATCGGTTTTATGCTGACTGGCGTGGAGAACGTTGGCAGGTGCGTTTAGGGAGGCAGCGCATTAACTGGGGGATCAACATGGTATCGAACCCAAACGATCTGTTTAACAACTTCTCATTTTTCGATTTCGACTACGAGGAGCGGCCCGGGGCTGATGCTTTACGGGTGCAATATTTCACCGGAGACATGTCGCGGCTTGAGTTGGCTGTGAGCCCTGCCCGTGAAAGCCGCAAGTCGGTGGCTGCCATGTTGTACGGCTTCAACCACAAAGGGTATGATGTGCAGTTTATAGCCGGTTACTTCAGGCACCGTTCAGCCCTCGGGGCCGGATGGGCCGGAAACATCCGCAACAGCGGCTTCAAAGGGGAAGTGACACTCTTTAACAACATTGACAACCCCGATACCATGACACTGGTACTGTCGGCAGGATTTGACCACATGTTTGGAAACGGAATGTACGCTTTCGCTGAAGTGCTGTATAATGGTGGCCACACCGGCAATGTATCGCTCTTCGAACTCAACGAACCCATGCGAGCCGACAACCTGTTTATCTCGCAATATGCCGCTACCGTAAGCGTAATGTATCCCATCTCACCTGTGCTCAGCACCTCCCTCGCTGCCGTGGTAATGCCCGATATTGAAGCTTTCTATGTGATGCCAAATGTCACATGGTCGATGATTCAAAACCTCGACCTGGCCTTTGTGTTGCAATATTTCCGATTCAAAGAGATGGCAGACCTGCAGCATGTGACCGGATATCTGCAGGCAAAATGGAGCTTCTGAGTATGGATGCCGGAACCACACCTCTCGTATGGGAAAAAACAGGATCAACTCAATGTCCTCAGGGGTAAAGAATCAACCATCTATCTTTTCACCCACTTGTTAAACACCAGAAACAGCAGCACCGTACACAATCCGATGGCTCCAAACACCCACCAGATCTTAAAAGGTTGATAGAGGCCAAATCTTTTTTGGAGGTGCTGGTTATAATGTGCTTATACCCGAAGAACAATCCCGTATACAGCGTTTGCGATGCCGGAGGTTGAGTATAGCATACGAAGGGGGTACATATCTACTGAATGTTTTTTTTAACCACAGTGGTC
>SKPS01000286.1 GCA_007119395.1 Lentimicrobiaceae bacterium | reverse complement strand
TTTCAATGCCTCAAGAACCACTCTGGTCTTGAATGCCGGACTGTGTTTCTTTCTTGTTGTTTTCATAGACAGGTTGTACGTTAAAGTTTAACTTATGTTCCTGTCCAAATTTTTAGGACCATCTCATAATGGATGGATCATATAGTTAGACTTCTTCATTCTTCAAAATATATGTTATTAATGGATTTTTATAGGATTTGGTTTTTTTGAAACCGTTGTGACAAATATAAGCCAAAATCCACTTAATACGACAAACCCCCTTAAAAAACATCAACTACCCCCTGACAAAGTATCACCAGGGTTTTCTTAGCCCCACGGAACCGGATAACGCCCCTCACCACAGGTCGGGATGGTGACCATTGCTTTACTCTCGAATCAAGCTTTTGCTGGTGGTTCCGATTATGCTGTTTATTACCCTGCGTAATGCAGATATCGGCTCATAATAATGTACACAGTCGGGAAAACCTTCGCTGTGCTCACACAACAAGAACCAAAATTCTGTCTCCTCAAGCTCCTTGGCAGCCAGCTTCATCTTATGAAGAAAATCTCTTCCGCTCTCAGCATTCTGGGCCTCCCTGATGTTTGCCCCAATCGAAGTCCCTGACCTTAATAACTGATTAGCTATCACATACTTTTTGTCCCCCTCCAGCCTACGACAATATTCGATTACCCCCAAAGCAAACTCAAAACTCAAATCAACCACCAGATTCCCTGTTCTAGCGCATCCCCGTATATTCTTTCCCATCTTAATACAATTTAATTTGACACACTCTCTTTCCTGTACACCCCCCACATCCTCACATCCTCACATCCTCACATCCCCACATCCCCACATCCCCACATCCTCACATCCTCACATCCTCACATCCTCACATCCTCACATCCTCACATCCCCACATCTCCACATCCTCACATCCCCACATCCTCACATTCCCACATCCTCACATTCCCACATCCTCACATCCTCACATCCCCACATCCCCACATCCCCACATCTCCACATCCTCACATCCCCACATCTCCACATCTCCACATCTCCACATCTCCACATCTCCACATCATCACCCTCCCCAATTCTTGCGGTCGAGGCTTCTGAAGTGGATCGCTTCGGCCATATGGTGTGCTTTGATATTGGGTTCTCCTTCAAGGTCGGCGATGGTGCGTGAGACTTTCAGAATGCGGTCGTATGCCCTGGCGGAGAGGCCAAGTTTTTCCATGGCATTTTTCAGGATCGCAGAGCCGGCTGCATCGGTCTGGCAGAATTGACGCAGCGCCCTGCTGCTCATGTGGGCATTGCAGTAGATTCCCTCCTGCTCGCTAAACCTGGCCTCCTGCACTTTTCTGGCATTGATCACCCTTTCCCGCACCTGGTGGCTCCGTTCACTGTCGCGGGTGCTGCTCAGCTCTTTATAGGGAACCGGTGTTACTTCGATATGGATATCGATACGGTCGATCAGCGGACCGGAGATTTTGTTCAGGTACTTCTGCACTACTCCGCTGCCACATACGCACTCCTTTTCCGGGTGGTTATAGAAACCGCATGGACAGGGATTCATGGAGGCGATCAGCATAAAGCTCGCCGGGTAGTCAACACTAAACCGCGCCCTTGAGATGGTGACCCGTCTCTCTTCCATTGGCTGTCGCATCACCTCCAGCACGGTGCGTTTAAACTCTGGAAGCTCATCGAGGAACAGCACACCATTGTGTGCCAGCGAGATCTCACCCGGTTGCGGGTAGCTCCCTCCCCCGACGAGCGCTACATCAGAAATTGTGTGGTGCGGCGAGCGGAAGGGTCTGACGGTGATCAACCCCTCACGCCTGCGTAGCTTCCCCGCCACCGAGTGGATCTTCGTGGTCTCCAACGCCTCCTGCAAATGCAACGGCGGCAAAATCGACGGCAAGCGGCGAGCCAACATCGTCTTGCCCGCACCCGGCGGACCAATGAGCAGAACGTTATGCGACCCGGCAGCCGAAATCTCCAATGCCCGCTTGATGTTCTCCTGACCCTTTACATCCGAAAAATCAAACTCATAGTTCCGGATACCATTGAAAAATGCTTCACGCGTATTTACCTTCACCGGCTGGATCGTAGACTCATCATTCAATACCGAAATCACCTCCTTGATACCCTCCGCGCCATACACCTCCAGATCGTTGACGATCGCAGCCTCCATCACATTCCCCTTCGGCACAATCAAACCGCGAAACCCCTCACGACGCGCCTGAATCGCAATCGGCAAAGCCCCTTTGATCGGCTTTAACGTGCCGTCTAACGACAACTCACCCATCACAATAAAGCTACCCACATGATCCTTCTTGATCTGCTCCGATGCCGCCAACAAACCCATCGCAATCGGTAGATCATAAGCCGATCCCTCTTTGCGCAAATCAGCAGGTGCCATGTTGATCACAATCTTCTTGCCCGGAAGCTTGTAACCGTTGTACTTCAATGCCGACTCAATCCGTTGATGACTCTCCTTCACCGCACTGTCAGGCAAGCCAACCAACATGAAGTTTACACCCTTGTCAATGTTGACCTCTACTGTGATCGTGATGGCGTCAATGCCCAATATCGTACTCCCATATGTTTTTACAAGCATAGCAGGTTGGTTTACCTGTATGTTTGCCTCAGAGGCCAATTTCGGAAAAAAAACCGGCAACAATTTTCGTTGTTGCCGGTTAAAAGACTATAAATCAGCAAGTAAAAATCTACTTCAACCTTACCATTATCTCGCCTTTGGCCACACGCTCGCCGGTCTTGAAACAGATCTCCTTCACCACCCCCTTATCGGTGGCCAGTATGTCATTCTTCATCTTCATGGCTTCCAATACAACCAGCTTATCGCCCAAGTTCACCTTGTCGCCAACTTTTACATACGCTTTGCGCATGATACCGGGTATTTGCGCTTTGATCAGTTTAAGATTGACAGGCTCCCAGCCCTTCTTGTTCTTATGCTTTTCTGAAAGGGTGGTCCTGTAGGCATCGTCGCCTAACCTGAATATTTCCAGCTTATCTTCCGGAACAGGATAGAGCTCCTCGGTATAAAGATTAATGTTGAATTCATCCATAAGTTCACTGTTTAAAATGGTGGAATGCCATGCTTCTTCACTGGTCCTTTAACATCTTTGTCTTTCGAGATATCCATGGCGTGTAGCACAAATTTACGCGTTTCGCTGGGCTCAATTACGGCATCTACATATCCGTAGGCTGCAGCAACGTATGGGTTGGCAAACTTCTCCTTGTACTCTTTGATTTTCGCCTTCCTCATATCGTCCGGGTTCTCAGCTCCCATAATCTCTTTTCGGAAAATGATGTTGGCTGCACCTTCAGGTCCCATGACAGCGATTTCAGCTGTTGGCCATGCAAACACGAAGTCAGCACGCAGGTGATTGGAACACATGGCAATGTAACCACCACCATAAGCCTTCCTTAAAATCACCGTAATCTTTGGAACCGTAGCTTCACTGTATGCATACAGCACTTTGGCGCCATGCCTGATCACTCCGGCATGCTCCTGGTCGATACCCGGTAGATAACCCGGAAGGTCTACCAGGGTAATCAAAGGGATATTAAACGAGTCACAGAAACGAATAAAGCGTGCCGATTTGTCGGATGAGTCAACATCCAATACACCGGCAAGTACCAATGGTTGATTGGCAACAAAACCAACCGTTTGACCATTCATACGGGCAAAGCCGGTTACAATATTGGCCGCCCACAGCTTTTGCACTTCAAAAAACTGAGAGTCATCGCAAATTGCCATGATGATATTTCGGACATCATAAGGCTGCTTCGGATTGGTCGGGAAGATCGAGTTAATCTTATAGGTGCGTGACTTTGGGTTTTTCGGAGGGAACGGATCGGCCGTCTTGCTGTTATTCCATGGAATATAGCTCACCAGCTCTTTGATCTGCTCAAAACACTCCAGTTCGCTCTCAGCGTAAAAATGTGCATTCCCTGTAATCGAAGCGTGTACTCGTGCACCTCCCAGATCCTCCATAGAGATCTCTTCACCGATAACAGTTTTGATCACCTCCGGACCTGTGATAAACATCTTCGAAATCTTATCTACCACAAATACAAAGTCTGTCAGCGCAGGTGAATAAACCGCTCCACCGGCACATGGGCCCAAAATCACAGATATCTGAGGTATATACCCCGAGGCCTGTGTGTTACGGTAGAAGATCTCACCGTAACCCGCCAATGAGTTCACGCCCTCCTGAATCCTCGCACCACCTGAGTCGTTGATGCCAATGATAGGCACCTTCAACTTCATGGCATGGTCCATGATCTTGGCAATCTTCTTGGCATGCATGTACCCAAGTGATCCTCCCGCTACAGTGAAATCCTGAGCATAAATACAGACAGGATGCCCCTGAATCGTCCCCGTACCGGTAACAACACCATCACCGGGTAAATACTTCTTGTCCATATCAAAGTCCTTACCGGCATGCTCTACAAATAAATCGTACTCATGAAATGACTCCTTATCCAGTAACGAAAGAATGCGCTCGCGGGCAGTCAGCTTACCTCCGGCCTTCTGCTTCTGAATGGCCTGAGACCCCCCTCCTTGCACCGCATCCATCATTCGCTTCTTCAGATCACTGGTCTTGGTTTTTAACGACATGATACATCAGTTTAGTTATCAATCAGTTAATTGGTTTCAAAATCAATCCCCGGGAAAGAAAACACTTCTTTCCCGCCTGCAAAGATAAACCAAAATCTTTCCGGTGCAACCACTGCAATCCCCAGTGAACCATTTGAGAGTTTTTAACACTCAGAAAAACAGGCAGATAAGACAGGTGAGGTAAACCCCGAACATTGATAAAGCCGGTTTATCCTCTGCACTTTTGTGTATCTTTGCCTGCGCAACCTGTTAACCCAATCATAGATGGACATAGAACAACTGCGATCCTATTGCCTCAGTAAACATGGTGCCACAGAGGACCTCCCATTTGATGAGGTAACCCTCACAATACGGGTGATGAAGAAAATCTTTGCAATACTGCCGCTCGACACTCCCGATAGGGTGAACCTGAAATGTGACCCCGAAATGGCAGCAACACTCAGAGAGCACTACCACGCCGTGAAACCGGGTTTTCACATGAACAAAAAACACTGGAATACCGTATTCCTGTTTCAAGACGCATCTCCTGATCTGATCAAAGGGTGGGTAGATCATTCATATCATCTTGTGGTGCAATCCCTAACCAAAAAGCAGAGAGAGGAATTAAGCAACCTTCAGCAATCTATACCATAATAACATAAACAGCCATACAGTATGACCTGTAAAAAAAGGATCAACGTAGCAGTAGTTGCCGGAGGTAACTCAACGGAGTATGAAGTCTCTTTGCGCAGTGCAGAGAATATTATGAACCATATCAACAGATCCCTTTTCAACCCCTTTTTGGTGTTGATGAAAGGGGATGAGTGGTGTTGTGTGGTTGATGGGGTTAAGATGTCTGTTGACAAGGGTCGTTTCTCCTTGTTTCTGGAGGATGAGAAGATTATGTTTGATGTGGTGTTCAATATGATCCACGGTACGCCCGGTGAAGATGGAATGCTTCAGGGCTATTTTGATCTCTTGGAGATTCCGGTCACCTCATGTGGCAGACTCACTTCGGCACTCACCTTCAACAAATATTTCTGTAACCGGTTTGTTGCCGCCACGCAGTCGGTAAACCTCACTGATCTGGTTGTCATCAGAAAAGGATCGCAGATTCATCAGGATGATATCCTTTCAGTAACCGGGTTGCCGTGCTTTGTAAAGCCCAATCAGGGTGGAAGCAGCCTGGGAATCTCAAAAGTGAAATCGGCAAATGAACTACAGCCCGCGTTGGATCTCGCTTTCGAGCAAGACGACACGGTGCTGGCCGAAGCCTTTATTGATGGCCTTGAAGTCACTTGTGGTGTGTTCCTGAGTAAAGGGGAGGTTGTGGTGCTGCCATTGACTGAAATTGTTCCTAAAACAGAATACTTCGACTATGCAGCAAAATACCTGGGAAAATCGGATGAGATCACACCAGCACGTATTGATATTGAAACAGAAAACGAGATCAAAAGGGTTTCGGTCTATTTGTTTAAATTGCTCGAATGCAAGGGTTTTGTGCGGTTCGACTATATCATAAACCCCAAAGGGCTCTACTTCCTTGAGGTGAATACAGTGCCCGGAATGTCAAAAGAGAGCATTGTGCCACAGATGCTTCAACATCATGGCATGTCGATGGGCGATTTTATCACCGCGATCATCGAAGAGGTGCTATAGTAATCGGGCAGACGGCTATTTGTTGATTTGTTGTTTGAGGAATGTGGCCATCTTGCGTATGGCCTGATACCTGTGGCTGATGCGGTTTTTCTCCGCAGCGTCCATAATGCCAAACGAAACACTGTACCCATTCGGGCGAAAAACGGGATCGTACCCAAACCCTTTAACCCCTCGCCTCTCAGTGAGAATTTCACCTTCCACAACCCCTTCAAAGGTGAATTCATCCCCTTCAAAGAGCAGGCTGATCACTGTGCGAAAACGGGCCTTTCTGTTGGTGAAACCTTTCAGCTCACTGAGCAAACGATCGATATTTTTCCCGGCATCGGCATCCTCACCGGCATAGCGGGCAGAATGCACCCCCGGTGCCCCTCCAAGCGATAAAACCTCTAAACCCGTGTCGTCTGCAAAACAGTCGAAACCACTCAGGTTGTAACCAACCATCGACTTGGCACGTGCATTGCCCTCAAGGGTCATCTCCACCTCAGGGATGTCTCCCGTAAAGCCCACATCGTGCATATCCATTAATGTAAAATGTGACATTAATCCTGAGTTGTCCAATATATTCCTCACCTCCTCCAGCTTGTGTCGGTTCATCGTTGCCATTAACAAGGGTCGTGTTGCCATGCCTCTTTGTGTTTTGAAAGTGGATATCCGACCGCAA
>SKPS01000075.1 GCA_007119395.1 Lentimicrobiaceae bacterium | reverse complement strand
CTGATGCCATCAAAGTGGGCATCGGGCCGGGATCTATTTGTACCACACGGATTATTGCCGGAGTTGGAGTGCCACAGCTGACAGCGGTATTCCAGGTGGCCAACGCACTCAAAGGGAAAGGTATCCCCGTGATCGCAGATGGAGGCGTGAGGTATACCGGTGACATCGTAAAAGCGATCGCCGGTGGTGCCAGTACCGTGATGATCGGCTCACTCTTCGCAGGTGTAGAAGAAGCACCCGGCGAAACCATCATCTTTGAAGGAAGAAAATACAAAACATACAGAGGCATGGGCTCGCTCGAAGCCATGCAACAAGGATCGAAAGACCGCTATTTCCAGGATGCAGAAGACGATATCAGAAAACTGGTGCCCGAAGGAATCGTAGGACGTGTTGCATACAAAGGAACACTCTCCGAAGTGGTGCACCAAATGGTGGGAGGCCTTAGGGCCGGAATGGGATACTGCGGCGCCGAAGGAATTACTCATCTGCAAAAGGCAAAATTTATCAAAATTACCCACGCCGGAATACTCGAAAGTCACCCGCATGATATCACCATCACAAGAGAGGCACCCAATTATTCAAGAATGTGATGAGGATGAAACGATTTCAATTGCTGATGATTGATTGCTGATGATTGATTGATCACTAATACTAAAACGAGATAATATGCTTAAAAGATCATTATTGTGGACTTTGGTGGTGACATTGGTAGTGTCACTGGCAGCCTGTACTTCAAAGAGGGAGGCCTCTGTGTTGAAGATATTCCACGGCGAGAAGCTTGTGGAGTCTGTGACCCCGGAGGAGTTTTTGGCTGTGTTTACCAAAAACAATGTCGAAGGGGAGGAGCTTACAAGGGAAAGCGTTGAGGAGTACCTTGCGTTGTTCATCAACTACAAGCTCAAGGTAAAGGAGGCTGAGGCGATGGGCATGGATACGTTGCCTGCTTTTCGTCAGGAGCTACAAGGTTACCGAGATCAGTTATCGAGGCCCTATCTTACGGATGAAGGGGTTACAGACCGGCTGGTGAAGGAGGCCTTTGAGCGGATGCAATATGATGTGAGGGCAAGTCATATTTTGGTCTCATTACCACGTGAGGCGAGCCCTGCTGACACGGCCAAGGCATACGAGCGCATCAAGGCGGCCAGAGAGCAGCTCCTCCAGGGGATTGAGTTTAGCTCTGTTGCCGCCGAGTTTTCCGATGATCCCTATGCCAGGGATATTCCCCCTTCCGCAAACAACCCCGGCAGACGCGGTAACCAAGGTGACCTGGGCTATTTCACCGTATTCGACATGGTGTATCCCTTTGAAAACGCTGCCTACAACACCCCGGTAGGGGAGATAAGCCCCATTGTGAGATCCTCTTTCGGTTACCATGTGCTGAAAGTGACAGACCGTAAACCCGCCATGGGAAGAGCGTTCCTGGCACATGTCTATGTGCCGCACCCGCGCACCGGACTGGCGGCTGACTCGGCCGAAGCCAAAAGGAAAATTCACGATATCTACCAGGAGTGGCTCAAAGGAGAACTCACCTTTGAAGAGCTCGCAAGAAACTACTCAGAAGACCGAAACAACGCCCACAACGGCGGTGTGCTCAGATGGTTCAATGCACACGGCCTGATCCCACAGTTTGTGGAAGCTGTTCATAACATGGAAATTGATGACGTGTCAGGCCCCATCGAAACAATGTACGGCTGGCATATGATCCGACTGCTTGAGCAGGAACGCCCCGGTGAGTTTGAACAGGAACTCCCCAATATCCGCCAACGACTCGCCAGAGACATCCGCTCACAGAAAAGCCGCGAAGTGGCCATTCAGCAAATCAAAGATCAGTTCGGATACCGCGAATTCCCGAAAAACTTCAACCTCCTTGAAAACTATATCGACACCACCATCTTCCAGGGAATATGGAGTGAAGAGACATCAGGCATCACAGAAAACAACAAACCGCTCTTCAGGATCGGTGACAAACGCTACACCGTAGCCGATTTCGGAATATGGCTCGCCGGAAGACAACCCCGCACCGTTACCGGTGACCTGTCGTACCTCCTTAAACAGAGATTCCAAGAGTACACCGACAACCAGGTGATTGCCTACAAAGAGGAGCGCCTTGAAGAGCTCTACCCCGAATTTCGTGCGCTGATGAACGAATACCGCGACGGAATCCTGCTGTTCGACCTGATGGATCGGAAAGTGTGGTCTTTTGCCGTACAAGATACCGTGGGCCTTGAAAGCTTCTACCAACTTCACAAACATGAACACCGCTGGGATACACGTGTGGATGCTGCCATCTATATCTTTAAAAGCCAGGAAGCCGCCGGTGAAGCCCGCGCCATGCTGATGCAGGGCATGACTGAACAGGAGATCCTCGATACCATCAACAGCTCCTCTGCATTGGAATTGACCCTCAGAAGAGGTAAATACCAACAGGGTGATCACCCTTTGGTTGATCCCCACTTCAGTCAAACAGGTATCTCCGGAGTGAAATCCATCCCGGCACAAGCACCGGGATACCCCGGTTTCTACTTCGTGCACGTGAAAGAGATCCTGCCCCCTGATTACAAAGCACTGCAGGAAGTGAGAGGACTGATGATCTCAAAGTACCAGGAGCAGCTCGAAAAAGACTGGATGGAACAACTCAACGAGAAATACCGCATTGAGATCATCCATTCCGAACTTGAAAAACTGTATCAGTAGTTAACAACTGCCATGCAAAAGCCCACAGCTAAACCCTACGTTTTTGCCCTGCTCATGTTGTCAGGCTTGATAGGCCTTCTGGCAGCATGTCAGCGTGCCGATCGCGACAGGGTGCCGCTGGCAAGGGTGGGGAATCACTACCTCTACCTCGACGAGGTGAAACATGTGATCCCGGAAGGAGCACTGGCTTCCGACAGCGCCTTTGCCATCAGATCTTTTGTGAACAACTGGATCAGACAACAGGTGATGTTAAAGCATGCCGAAGAGAACCTCAGGGACAGAAAACCCGCCTTTGAACAACAACTGCGCGACTACTACAATGCGCTGCTCATCTACACCTTCGAAGAGGAGTATGTGAGACAGAACATCGATACCGTTGTGACAAAAGAGCAGATCAGAACCTACTACCAGGAGAATATCGATGATTTTGTGCTGAAGGAGAACATCGTGAAGGTGTTGTACGTTCGGCTGTTCCGTAACGATGCAGCTTTGGCACAGATCCGTCGGCTGATGCAAAGCGACAGACGTGCCGACCGCATGCGCCTGGCTGAACTCTGCCGCCAGCATGCTGTGAACTACTTCCTCGACGACGAAGTGTGGCTCTTCTTTAACGACCTGCTCAAAGAGATCCCCATTGTGACCTACAACCAGGAAGCATACCTTAACCACAACCGGTTTGTGGAGATTCAAGACTCCTCATTCCACTACCTGATACGCTTCGTTGACTTCAGAATCACCGACAACCACTCCCCCGTGAGCCTCGAAGAGGACCGGATCAGATCCACCATCATCAACAAAAGAAAAGCAGAAACCATCCGGAGGATGTCGGAAGAGCTCTATGAACGGGCTGCAAACAAAAACCTCTTTGAAACATACTTTTAAACGATTCATACGTTATACCATACTATGATAATACGAAAAAAATATCTGTTGTTGCTGTTGATGCTCCCCTGGATGACAAGTGCGCTTGCGCAACCACAGGAGATAGACAGGGTGATTGCCATTGTGGGGAGTGAGCCTGTGCTCAGGTCTGATCTGGAAGGGCAATATATACAGTACCTTATGCAGGTGGGCTCTTTAGTTGAGAATCCCACGGTGAGGTGTGAGCTGTTTGAAGAGTTGCTGATCCAGAAGCTGCTGTACTTGCAGGCGCTGATCGACTCAGTGGTGGTGTCTGACCGGCATGTCACGGCCAGAATTGACCAGAAGATGAACTACTATATTATGCAGATCGGCTCGCAGGAGCAGTTTGAAGAGTACTTCGGCAAAAGTGTGCAGGAGTTCAAGGTGGAGTTTTTTGACATCACCAAAGAGCAGATGATGATTGAGCAGGTGCAGCAGCAATTAACAGAGGATGTGCGTGTGACCCCTACACAGGTGCGACGTTTCTTCCGTGAAATCCCTGCCGACAGCCTGCCCACCGTGCCGGCTGAATACGAAATAGGGCATATCGTGAAGGTGCCACCCATCAGGCCTGAAGAGCGCGACAGAACCATCGAAAGGCTCAATACCCTGCGCCAAAGGATCAAGGATGGAGAGAGCTTTGCATCCCTGGCACGACTGCAGTCGCAAGACCCGGGAACAGCCGAAAAAGGGGGAGAGCTCACCTTTGGCAGAGGGATGATGGACCCCGTGTTTGAAGCCGCTGCCTTCGCCCTGAGAACACCCGGAGAAATGTCACCCGTCATCGAGTCATCCTTCGGATTCCATATCATACAACTGGTCCGACGAAGCGGCGACTTTATCACCGTCAGACACATCCTCAGAACCCCCGAAGTGCATCCGCAAGACCTGATCCAGGCCGAAAGAGACCTCAACAACATCAAAGCGCTCATCGAAATGGATACCCTCACCTTTGAACAAGCCGCCATCCGTCACTCCGATGACCCCTCAGGAAGAAATGGCGGAAGAATCATCAACCCCGAAACCGGATCAGCCCTCTTTACACGCGAAAACCTCGACCCCGCACTCGCTCATACCGTCGCCCGACTGAAACCCGGACAGGTGTCGTCGCCAGTGATCATGCTCACAAAAGAGGGGAGACAGGCTTTCCGTATCGTATATATATACAGGAAAATCGACAGCCACACCATCAACCTCGAACAAGACTACGACAAAATCAGAAACTTCGCCCTGCAAAACGAACGAATGAAGGTGATGGACCAGTGGATACAAAACAAAATCAAAGAGACCTATATCAACATAACAGACGAAAACCTGAAACAATGCGACTTCGACTATGAATGGTAGATTGGCCGTTGGCTGTTGGCCGTTGGCTGTTGGCTGTTAGCCGTTGGCTTTTGGCTTTTGGCTCCGCAGACGTGAACAGACAACTACTAATTCGTAATTCGTAATTCGTAATTGATAATTTGTAATTGACATTTATACCATAATATATATGACATTTGAATCAGACGTACAAGCGATAGACCTTTTCGGAAAGAAGATTGAAGAGATCAAGCGGGAGATCGGCAAAGTGATCATTGGGCAGGATGACGTAGTGGATGCGTTGCTGAATGGTATTTTCAGCAAGGGTCACTGCTTGTTGGTGGGTGTTCCCGGGTTGGCCAAGACTTTAATGGTAAGCACGTTGGCTGGTGTGCTTGACCTCAGTTTCAGCAGGGTGCAGTTCACCCCTGATCTGATGCCTTCTGATATTGTGGGTACTGAGATCCTGGATCAGCAGAAGCAGTTTCGCTTTATCAAAGGGCCGGTGTTTGCCAATATCGTGCTGGCCGATGAGATCAACAGGACCCCTCCCAAGACGCAAGCTGCACTGCTTGAGGCGATGCAGGAGAAGTCGGTCACCATCGCCGGGGAGACACACAAGCTCCCCGATCCCTTCTTTGTCCTTGCGACCCAGAACCCCATTGAGCAGGAGGGTACTTATCCGTTGCCTGAGGCACAGCTCGACAGGTTTATGTTCAACATCTGGCTCGACTACCCCTCGATGGAGGAGGAGATCAACATCGTGAAAAGCACCACCGTGAACAAAGAGGTGTCGCTGTCGAAGATGATGAACGCCGAAGAGATTGTCGCTTTCCAGCATCTGATCAGAAAGATTCCTGTTCCCGACAACGTGTATGAGTATGCCGTGAACCTTTCGGCACAATCGCGACCGGGGTATCCGGGTGCCCACAAGATGGCCAACGAGTACCTGGCGTGGGGAGCAGGACCCAGGTCGTCGCAGTACCTGATCCTCGGCGCCAAATGCAACGCCGCCATGAACGGCAAATACGCCCCCGACATCGAAGACGTCCGCGCCGTAGCCGTCCCCGTCATGAGACACCGCCTCGTAAGAAACTACAAAGCCGAAGCCGAAGCGATCAGAACGGAAACCATTATAGAGACGATGGCAGGCTAGTCGGTAGTCGATAGTCGGTAGTCGATAGTCGAGAGGTGTGAAGCCGGAATCCGGCTGTAACTCATTGCGTCCTTTGCGAATCCATTGCGTCCTTTGCGTTTAAAAAATCAGCGTTTTTGAATCTGCGAAAATCCAAGTAATCTGCGGTAAACAAAACCCGTTAAGGGAGCCAACCGCCAACCGCCACCATTAACCTCCCATTAACGTTTGGCCGCAAAACAAGCCCACAATTATGTTGTTAATGTATCTGTTGATAAAAAAAAGTGTTTTTTTTCATTACATGTTGCAATTGTTAAAATTGGTTGTATATTAGCAACTCATAAACGCCCCGGATTTTCCGGGATAACTAATACGTAGATTATGGAAATAGCCTGTACGTTATTTCTTGATTTTCTGTATATTAGCCAAACTGGTGCATTGAATCGGCGCTTGAATGCCCCGGTTCATCCGTGCACACATTCCACCCAAAATATGTCGATTATTAATCATCAAAACCATAAAAATTTATGAGAAAAGGAAAGTTACCCTCCGATGATGGCTGTTTAGGCAGCTGTGAAAAACTGATTAACCAACCGGATCGTTCCGGAAAAATACCCATACAAATGAAAAAATTTACACTGTTGTTATCTTTGCTGCTCTTTATGGCAGCAGGCGTTTGGGCGCAGACCCCTGCAGATGTTAATAGTGCTGCGAATCCGGCTGATATGAAAGATGCATTGGAATATCCTTCTTGTGGCCCCGAACCTGCTAATTACGCCACTTTGGTTGAAGCTCGCAAAAATGCGGTCGCAACTGATATGTTAGCAAGTCGACCAGGTGGAGGCTATGCTAATTGTAATGCCGTTGATAATTTATTTGAAAAAATGGTAGATTTACGGTACGCCACACAGGTTGCGGTTGACGCTGCCAATGGAGGCACCCTGACCCACGCTATGCTGGTTGCGGTAGATGCGGCCACGGTAGCTTTGAACGGTTATTATGTTAATGGGGTTG